>NZ_JBVPVA010000818.1:0-3505 GCF_055612215.1 Actinomycetospora sp.
CCCTCACCCGGCCGGTCGGGCGGCGATCACGCCCCTACACTGCGCGCGGACCCACCCCCGGTCCACGCGACGACGCGCCCCTGGAGGCAGTCCGATGGCCCCGCAGGCTCAGCAGGCTCTCCTGCACACCGTGCTGATCGCCAACCGCGGGGAGATCGCCGTCCGCGTGGCACGGGCGTGCAAGGACGCCGGGCTGACCAGCGTCGCCGTCTACGCGGACCCCGACCGGGACGCCCCGCACGTGCGCATCGCCGACCAGGCGTTCGCGCTGGGCGGCCAGACCGCCGCCGACTCGTACCTCGACATCGAGAAGATCATCGACGCGGCGCGGCAGACCGGCGCCAACGGCATCCACCCCGGCTACGGGTTCCTCTCGGAGAACTCCGACTTCGCCCAGGCCGTGCTCGACGCCGGACTCATCTGGATCGGGCCCTCGCCGCAGGCCATCCGCGACCTCGGCGACAAGGTGACCGCCCGCAAGATCGCCGAGCGGGCGGGGGCGCCGCTGGTCCCGGGCACGAAGGACCCGGTCGCCGACGCCGACGAGGTCATCGCCTTCGCCGACGAGCACGGGCTCCCCGTCGCGATCAAGGCGGCCTTCGGCGGCGGCGGGCGCGGCATGCGCGTGGCCCGCGAGCGCGACGAGATCGCCGAGATGTTCGACGCCGCGGTCCGCGAGGCGGTCTCGGCGTTCGGGCGGGGCGAGTCGTTCGTCGAGCGCTACCTCGACCGGCCGCGCCACGTCGAGGCCCAGGTCCTCGCCGACCAGCACGGCAACTGCATCGTCGTCGGGACCCGGGACTGCTCGCTGCAGCGCAGGCACCAGAAGCTCGTCGAGGAGGCGCCCGCGCCGTTCCTGTCCGACGAGCAGCGCAAGCGCATCCACACCTCCGCCCGCGACATCTGCCTCGAGGCCGGCTACTCCGGGGCCGGCACCGTGGAGTTCCTCGTCGGCGAGGACGGCACGATCTCGTTCCTCGAGGTCAACACCCGGCTGCAGGTCGAGCACCCGGTGTCCGAGGAGACCAGCGGGCTCGACCTGGTGCGCGAGCAGTTCCGCATCGCCAACGGCGAGGAGCTGCGGTTCCGCGAGGACCCGGAGCCGCGCGGGCACTCGATCGAGTTCCGGCTCAACGGCGAGGACGCCGGTCGCGGCTTCCTGCCCGCCCCCGGCACCGTGACGCGCTTCGTCGCGCCGTCCGGGCCCGGCGTGCGCGTGGACGCCGGGGTCGAGTCCGGCAGCGTCATCGGCGGGCAGTTCGACTCGATGGTCGGCAAGCTCATCGTCACCGGCGAGGACCGCGAGCAGGCGCTGCAGCGCTCGCGTCGCGCGCTGGACGAGATCGTCGTCGAGGGCCTGCCGACCGTCATCCCGTTCCACCGCCTCGTCGTGACCGACCCGGCGTTCACCGCGCCCGAGGGCGCGTCCTCGTTCACCGTGCACACGCGGTGGATCGAGACCGAGTGGGAGAACACCGTCGAGCCCTACGTCGCCGAGGGGTCGGGCGACGACGAGGACGACGAGGCGGGCGCCCGGCAGACGGTGGTCGTCGAGGTCGGGGGCAAGCGCCTCGAGGTCTCGCTGCCCGCCGGGCTCTCCCTGGGCGGCGGGGCCGGGCCCCGCGCGTCCGCCGGGGAGAAGAAGAAGCGCAAGCGCGCCGGCGGCGGCGCGAAGGTCTCCGGCGACGCGGTGACCTCGCCCATGCAGGGCACCGTCGTGAAGGTGGCGGTCTCGGAGGGCGACACGGTGTCCGCGGGCGACCTGGTGATCGTCGTCGAGGCCATGAAGATGGAGAACCCGGTCACCGCGCACAAGGACGGCACGGTGACGGGGCTGACGCTGGAGGCGGGCGCGTCGGTGAACCAGGGCGTGGTGATCTGCGAGATCACCGGCTGACGGGGGACGTCAGGATCACGGCCTGACGGGGGACGTCAGGAAAGTCCCCTGTCGGCGTGCTCCCCGTCCCGGACGCCGGGTCACCGTCGGCCACGGCGCCTACCCTGGTCGACGTGGCGGAGCTGCGGATCGGGACCCGGGAGCGCGAGCTCGCCATGGGCGCCCTCGACGAGCACCTGCGCGAGGGCCGGCTCGACCCCACCGAGTACGCCGAGCGCTCGGCGATCGCGGCCAACGCCCGGTTCCGGTCCGAGATCGACGCGCTGTTCACCGACCTCCCGGCTCCGCACCCGGCCCACCCGGCCGCCGCATCGACGGTTCCCGACGGCGGGTCGGTGCCGGCGCCGTCCCCGGTCGAGGCCCGCTCCGAGGCCGCGGACCGGCCGGGGCGCACCGAGGACCTCCCCGAACTGGTCGCCCCCCTCGGCGCCCGGCTCGGCCGGAACGCGGGCAAACTGTCCGCGCTCGCCCCGGTGATCGCCATCGCCCTCTTCGTGCTCACGGGGTTCCGCTTCCCGCAGGTCTTCCTGCTCGTGCCCGTCGCGATCGCCCTGCTCGGGTGGCTCGGACACCGTCACGGCGGCTGACGCCGAGCGTCGTCAGGAGGCCGGACGCGTTCCGCCGGAAGCGGATCCGCGTCACGTCGCCACGCAATCCGGTCGTCGACTGTCAGGGGGTCGTGGTTGTCTGGAGGAGGTCGGCGGCGACGCCGACGCCAGTACTGCGCTCCCCGCGATCCGAGAGGTGCCCGCCCATGAGTTCGGCCCCGACCACGTCGGACGCCCCCGGCGCCGCCCCGCCGGCCGATCAGCCGGCCGTGGACGGCACCGCACCGGGCACCACCCGCGCCGGCGTGGTCATCGCGGTCCTCGTCGTGTCCGCGTTCGTGATGATCCTGAACGAGACGATCCTGTCGGTCGCGCTCAAGGACCTGACGGTCGACCTCGGTGTCTCGACGACGACCGTGCAGTGGCTGACCAGCGGTTTCCTGCTGACGATGGCCGTGGTCATCCCGACCACGGGGTTCCTGCTCGAGCGGTTCACGCCCCGGCAGGTCTTCCTCGCGTCACTGACGATGTTCAGCCTCGGCACGCTGATCTGTGCGCTCGCGCCGGGCTTCCCGGTCCTGCTGGTCGGGCGCGTGGTGCAGGCGTGCGGCACCGCGGTGATGATCCCACTGCTGATGACCACGATCATGCGGCTCGTCCCGCCGGAGCGCCGCGGCTCGACGATGGGCACGATCACCATCGTCATCGCCGTCGCACCCGCCATCGGTCCGACCATCGGCGGCGCGGTCCTGGCCTCGCTCAGCTGGCGCTGGATGTTCTGGATCGTGCTGCCGTTGGCCGTGGCGGCGCTCGTCCTCGGCGCGATCCTCATGAAGGTGCCGAGCGAGACCCGGTCGGTCCCGCTGGACCTGTTCTCGGTGCTGCTCTCGGCGATCGGCTTCGGGGGCATCCTGTACGGCTTCTCCACGATCGGGGAGACCGGCGGGGGCGCCGCGGTGCCGCCCTGGGCGCCGATCGTGATCGGCGCCCTGGCGCTCGTGGTGTTCGTGCTGCGCCAGCTCGCCCTGCAGAAGCGCGACGCCGCCCTGCTCGACCTGCG
>NZ_JBVPVA010000825.1:0-2395 GCF_055612215.1 Actinomycetospora sp.
CGCGTCTGCGGCCGGCGTACACGGCGATCGGGCTGACCCCGGACGGCGGGATGACCGCGACTCTGCCCGCCGCGGTCGGGCGGGCGCGGGCGCTGGACATGCTGCTGACCAACCGGCCCATGGGTGCCGACGAGGCCGCGACGGCGGGCCTCGCGTCGCGCGTCGTCCCGGACGCGGACGTGCGCGCCGAGACCGACGCGGTCGCCGCGGCCATCGCCGCCGGGCCGCCGGAGGCGCTCGCGGCCACCAAGCGGCTCGTCCGCGCGGCGGGCGGGGTGCTCACCGACGCCCACTTCGAGGTCGAGGCGAAGTCGATCGGCGACCGGGGCTTCTCGGCCGAGGGCCGCGAGGGCGTCGGCGCGTTCGTCGAGAAGCGTCGTCCGAGGTGGCCGTCGGCCACCTGAGCCGAAAATGCGGCCATCACCGCACTTCCTGCCCACGAGCGCGGAGCGCACCTAGGCTCCCGCCGTGCGTCTGCCGCTGCGCGCCCGCCTGGTCGGGGTGCTCCGTTCCCGTCTCGCCGGATCCGTCGCCGACCTGCCGCCCGAGGAGGTCCCCGCCGCGCGCGAGCGTTCCGGGCGCATCCAGGCCGGGCCCGCGGGTCGGGTGATCGTCGGGGCGCACGACCGGCGCGTCGTCGTCGAGGACACCGAGGTCACGACGGCCGAGGCGGTCCTGCCCGTCCGCGTGTACCGGCCGCCGTCGGCCGCGACGGTGCCCGCCCCGCTCGTCGTGAACTTCCACGGCGGCGGCTACGTGCAGGGTGACCTCCTGCAGTCCGACTGGTTCTGCGGCCAGGTCGCGCTGCTCGCCGGGGTCGTCGTCGTGTCCGTGGACTACCGGCTCGCGCCCGAGCACCCGTTCCCGGTCCCCGCGCAGGACGCCTACGCCGCGACCGCCGCCCTGGCCGCCGAGCCGGGGCGTTGGGGCATCGATCCGACGCGGATCGGCGTCATGGGCGACAGCGCCGGCGGCAACCTCGCGACCGTCGTCTGCCTCATGGTCCGCGACGCCCGCCGTCGTGGCGACGACGCCCCGGCGATCGGGGTGCAGTGCCTGGTCTACCCGGGCACCGAGATGGTCGAGGTGCTCCCGTCGGAGCGCGCCATCCCGCACGCGCCGATCCTCGACGCGTCGGACATCCGCGGCTTCGCCGCGCTCTACCTCGCTGGCGCCGACGGGACGGTCCCCTACGCCTCGCCGCTGCGCGCGGACCTGTCCGACCTGCCGCCCGCCCTCGTGCAGACCGCCGAGCACGACCCGCTGCGCGACCACGGCACCCACTACGCCGATGCGCTGCGCCGCGCCGGGGTCCCGGTCCGCCACACCGAGTACCAGGGTGCGCCGCACGGCTACATCTCGATGCCGCGCCTGCTGCCCGCCGTCGCGCACCAGGCCGCGTGGGAGGTCGCGGACCGGGTGCGCGCCGAGCTCGTCAGCCCGGTCCACGCCTGACGGCGGGTCCCGGTCGTCAGGGGACGATCTGCACCCGGTCGTTCGGGTTCAGGTGCTCGAAGAAGCGCTTCGCGTCGGCCTCGCCCAGCCGCACGCACCCCGCCGACTGGCGGTCGAGGGTGCCCTGGTGGAACGCCCGGCCGTTGCCGTCGAAGAACACCGCGTAGGGCATCTTCGCGCCCTCGAACTCCTGGCTGACGTGGTGGCGGTCCTTGCGCTGGACGACGAAGTCGCCGGTCGGGGTCTCGTGGCCCCGGCCACCGTGCGTGGTGGCGACGGGGCCGTGCACGACGGTGCCCCGGCCGTCCAGCAGCCACGCCCGGTTCTCGGAGAGGTCGACGCACGCCTTGATCGTCGGCGTCTGGCACGGCGTCCCCCCGACGCCGGGCGCGGTCCCCGCCGGCGCCGCCGCAGCCACTCCCGAGAGCTGGACCACGCCCATGCCGACCGCTGCCACCGACAGCGCCACCCGCCCCGTACCCGTGCGCTCCCGCCGCCGGCGGTGCCTGCCCTGCGCCACTCGACCTCGCTCGTTCGGCCTGCTCGCCGGACGCCAAACCGCGCCGGCGTGCGCACACCGCTGCCCGCAGGCGCGCACGAACCGGACAACGACGCCGCATCGGGACGGTAACGGTCGAACGGCGCGTCGTGGCTCGGTCCGTGCGCGGCAGGGGATGCCCCGGGTCGCGAGGGGCACACGGGGCAGGTCGGAGTCGGTCCGGAGCTGTGTGGCGTGCTCCTGATCAACGCGCCTGGCGTGCTGGGATCCACGAGGGGCACACGGCGCAGGCCGGAGGCGGGGCGGATTCAAGGGTCTGTCGCAACACCCTGTCTGGGAGCGGGTGTGTGATGGCGGGTGCGGTGTCGCGGTCGCGGGTGCGGGAGTTCTGGCGGGCTCGGTTGCGGGGTCTGGATCATGGGCAGGCGTGTGCCCGGGTCG
>NZ_JBVPVA010000928.1:0-4401 GCF_055612215.1 Actinomycetospora sp.
CCGAGCGGATGGCGGTCGTGCTGCAGGGCTCGCTGCTCGTGCGCCACGCCCCGACCGCGGTGGCGGACGCGTTCGTCGGGTCCCGCGTCGCGGGCGAGCACGGCGAGGCACTGGGGACCCTGCCGCGCGGGGTGGACGTGGACGGCATCCTGGCCCGGCTGCCACTGAGCTGAGACCCGGTCGGCTCGGCGGCCCCCGGACCTGCGCGTCGCGCCCACACTTTCGGTCCAGGCCCACCCGGTTCTGCACAGCCCTGCGCGTCGGACACGCCTCCGAGCTGGCCCGGCACCGTCTCCGACGGCGCGCCGTCCTACGACGCCGTGCAGCAGGCGCACTCGACGATGACAGCTCCCGGCTCCTCGCGGCCCTCGTCGGCGAGCCCGGACCTCTCTTGATCCGTCGAGTTCCGCGACGTCGACCCCCTCGAAGATCAGCGGACCCTCATCGGGCCGGGAAGGCCCCCGCGAACCCGATGAAGGACTGTTGATCAAGGACGCACAGAGCTGGTGGCCGGGAATGCACGCAACGCGCAGGAGCGCCCCGCAGATCCGCGACCCCGTTCCGTGGGCGGCCCCGGCTCACTAGCGTCTGCCGCACCATGAGCGACCTCCTGCCCGGCGTCACCGCCGCCACCGTCGACGCGCGCATCCGCATCCACCACCTCGAGTCGGGACCGTCCGACGGCGAGCCGGTCGTGCTCGTGCACGGCAACCTGTCCACCGGTCGGTTCTTCGAGCACCTCATGAGCCCGGCGCCGGACCGGTTCCGCTTCCTCGCCCCGGACATGCGCGGCTTCGGCCGCACCGAGGCCGCCCCGATCGACGCCACACGGGGCCTCGGCGACTGGGCCGACGACCTCGTCTCCTACCTGCAGGAGCTGGGGATCGAGCGCCCGCACCTCGTCGGGTGGTCGACGGCGGGCGCGGCGATCGCGCTCGTCGCACGGCAGGTGCCCGTCGCGAGCCTGACCTTCCTCGACCCCGTCGGGCCCTACGGCTACGGCGGCACGTTCGCGGACGGCACGCCCTGCTGGGACGACTTCGCCGGGACCGGCGCGGGCGTCGCCAACCCGCGGTTCGTCGAGCTGCTGCGCACGGGCGACCGCGGCACCGACGAGCCCGTCAGCCCGCGCAACGTCATGAACGGGACCTACTGGGCGCCCGAGTTCCGGCTGCCCCCCGAGCGCGAGGACCTGCTCCTCGACGAGATCCTGCTCTCGACCATCGGCGACGACGGCTACCCGGGCGACGCGACGACCTCGCAGCACTGGCCCGGCGCCGCGCCCGGCACCCGCGGGCTGCTCAACGCGCTGTCGCCGAAGTACTGCTCGTGGGCGTGGCTCCCGGAGCTCGACCCGAAGCCGCCGGTCCTCTGGACCCACGGCGACAAGGACCTCGTGGTCGCCGACGGGTCGTTCCTCGAGCTGGGCACGCTCGGCCAGGCGGGCATCGTCCCGGGCTGGCCCGGCGCGGAGGTCTTCCCGCCGCAGCCGATGGTCGCCCAGATCCGGACGGTCCTCGCCCGGTACGAGCAGGCCGGCGGACGCGTGCGCACCGAGATCTTCGCCGGGTCCGGGCACGGGCCGCACGTGGACGCGGCCGAGCGCTGGCTCGCCGTCGCGACCGAATTCTGGGGGTCCGCCGCCGGGTCGTGATTCGATGCCCCGTGCGCGATTCCTCGACCCGGGTGACCGCGGTGGTGGCCGACGACCACCCCATGTACCGCGACGGCGTGGTCCGCGCCCTGACGGGCAGCGGGCAGATCGACGTCGTGGCCGAGGTCGAGGACGGGCTCGCCGCGCTCGAGGCCATCGTCCGGCTCGCGCCGCAGGTCGCGCTGATCGACCACCGGATGCCGGGGCTCGACGGCGCCGAGGTCGTGGCCCGCGCCGCCCGCGACGGCGCCCCCACCCGCATCGTCATCCTCTCCGCGTTCACCGACCCGGCCCTGGTGTACGCCGCGCTGCAGGAGGGCGCGGCCGGCTACCTGCCCAAGGAGAGCCGGCGCCGCGAGCTCGTCGACGCCGTCCTGGCCGCCGCGCGGGGCGAGAGCGTGCTGCCGCCGGAGCTCGCGACCGGGCTCGTCGGGGAGATCCGGTCGCGGCGCCCCGACCGCGGCCCGGCGCTGTCCGAGCGCGAGACCGAGATCCTCACGCTCATGGCGACCGGACTGTCGACGCCCGCGATCGCGAAGCGGCTCTACCTCGCCCCGAGCACCGTCAAGACCCACGTCCAGCGCATGTACGAGAAGCTCGAGGTGACCGAGCGGGCCGCGGCGGTGGCCGAGGCGATGCGCCGCGGGCTGCTGGAGTGACCGCGCCGGCCGACCGGGCCCTCGCCGCCTACACCGCGGAGGCCTCACGGACGACGAGCCGGCTGCGGTTCGGCCTGCTCGCCGTCGTCGCGCTGCTCGCCGTGCTCGACCCGACACGCGTCGAGGGCCCGGCCTTCTGGGGCGTCCTCGCGGCGTACGGGGTGGTCGCGCTCGGCTGGCTCGTCCTCGTCACGCGCCGGCCCGCCGGGCCACGCACCGGCCTCGTCGCCACCGCGGTCGACCTCGTCGCGATCACAGCGCTGGCGGTCCTCGCGGGCGGGGGCGGGACGCTGCCGTCCCTCGCCTACGTCGCAGTGCCGGTGATGGCGGCCTTCCGCTACCGGCCCGCGCTGTCGGCCGGGGTGGGCCTGCTGACGGTCGCGTCCTTCCTGCTCAGCGCCGCGATCGACCGGGCGCCGGTGTCGGTGGCGGGTCTGCTGGCCGAGGGGGCGGTGCTGGCGCTGGTGGCCGTCGCGACCTTCCTGCTCTCGGTGGTGCTGGCGCGACGGGCCGACCGCATCCGGGCTCTGCTCGCCGACGCCGACGCGCTGACCGCCCAGGCCCTCGACGCCGAGCAGGTCGAGCGGCGCCGCCTCGCCGAGGAGCTGCACGACCACGCCCTGCAGACCCTGCTCGTCGCGGGCCAGGAGCTCGACGAGCTCGCCGAGGACCATCCCGACGTCGACCTCGGCGCCCTCGACGCGGCCGTGCGCGGCACGGTGCGCGAGTTGCGCGACGTCGTCGGCGCCCTGCACCCCTACGTGCTCGACGAGGCCGGCCTCGCCGTCGCGCTCCGGCGCCTGGCCGAGCGCCTCGGGGGCCAGGCGGGCCTCGCGGTCACCGTCGAGGTCCCCGACGACCTGCCCGCCGCCCCGCACGACCGGCTGCTCTACGGGGTGGCCCGCGAACTGCTCACCAACGTGGTGAAGCACGCCCGCGCCCACCGGGTCGCGGTGGTGCTCGCCGACGACGGCCCCGACCGCAGGCTGGAGGTCGACGACGACGGGGGCGGGCTCGACCCCGCGGCACTCGGCGCGCGGCTCGTGCAGGGGCACATCGGGCTGGCGTCGACGCGGGCGCGGGTGGAGGGCGTCGGGGGCACGTTCCGGATCGCCCGTGGCGGGACGACGACGAGGGGGACGCGGATCGTCGTCCGCGTCCCCCTCGGGGGTGGCTCCGCCTCGTGAGCGCTTTCGGGGGTTATGACACCCGAAAGTGCTCACGGGCGCGCAGCGCACCTATCGGCGGCGCATGACCTCGGTGCGGGCGTCGTCGTCGCCCGCGCGCCAGTTGGCGTCGCGCATCGCGGCCTCGCGGGTGCGGTCGGCGGCCCGGCCGCGGCCGATCGCGTAGGCGCCGCCGCCCAGGGCGAGCACCCCGACCCCGCCGAGCACCCAGGGCAGCACCGACCCGGAGTCGGCCGGCACGAGGGCGCCGATCGCGGTGTCGGTGGCCTCGGTGAGGGTGCCGCCGTCGGAGCCCGTGCCGGTCCCGCCACTGGTCGTGCCGCCGTGGGCGGAGTGGCCGTGGTGGTGGGGCGGCACCGGGGTCGCGCCGGCGACGGTGAGCTTCGCGCTGACCTGCCCGGCCGAGGACGACGCGGTGACGGTGTACGTGCCGGGGGTGGTGCCCGCGGCGACCGTGCCCGAGCCGGAGAAGGCCTCCGGGTTCGTCCGGTCGAGGGTGGCCGGGCCGCTGAAGGCAGCCGAGGTGACCGTGATGCCCGAGGCGGTCTGCGCGGCGGGCTCGGCGAACGAGCCGGAGAAGGAGACCGTCCCGCCGGGGCGGACCGAGGAGCTCGAGAGCATGAGGTCGCCGGGCTCGGAGACCGCGGTGGCGCCGGAGCTCGAGGTGGACGAGCTCGAGGTGGACGACGACGTCGTCGTGAGCGGCGCGGCGAGGGCGGTCCCGGCCCCTGCGCCGGCGAGGGTGATCGCGGCGGCGCTGATGAGGGCGGCGGTGGCGGTGGACAGACGCATGGCGTGCTCCCGGAGGTGGAGGGAGGCGGTGCGGGGAGCGTCCGGTCTCGGGGCGTTCTCCGTGCTGACACGAGAATCGTCGCGCCGATCAGGCCCCCGTCCCGTCCCC
>NZ_JBVPVA010000935.1:0-2391 GCF_055612215.1 Actinomycetospora sp.
CCCGCGGCGATCCGCGGCCGGCTGGGCTCGCTGCAGCAGCTCGCGATCGTCACCGGCATCTTCGTCGCGCTGCTCAGCGACGCCTTCCTCGCGAACTCCGCCGGCAGCGCCGCGGACACCCTGTGGCTCGGGCTCTCCGCCTGGCGGTGGATGTTCCTCGTCGGCCTCGTCCCCGCCGTCGTCTACGCCCTGCTCGCCCTCGGCATCCCCGAGTCGCCCCGCTTCCTCGTGGCCCGCGGCCGGAACCAGGAGGCCGCCACCGTCCTCGCCCGCCTCGGCGCGAGCGGCGCCGAGGGCCCGGACGCCAAGGTCGCCGAGATCGCCACCAGCCTCCAGCGTGAGGACGCGCCGAGCCTGCGGGACCTCCGGGGCCCGCGGTTCGGGCTCCAGCCCATCGTCTGGGTCGGGATCCTGCTCTCGGTGTTCCAGCAGTTCGTCGGGATCAACGTGATCTTCTACTACTCGACCAGCCTCTGGCACTCCGTGGGCTTCTCCGAGTCCGACTCCCTCACGATCACCGTCATCACCTCGGTGACGAACATCGTGGTCACCCTGATCGCGATCGCCGTGGTCGACCGGGTCGGGCGCAAGCCGCTGCTGCTGGGCGGGTCGATCGGCATGACCGTGACCCTCGGGGCGATGGCGGTCTGCTTCTCCCAGGCCGTCGGGTCCGGTGACGACCTGGTGCTGCCCGGTGCCTGGGGCTCGGTCGCGCTGGTCGCGGCCAACCTGTTCGTCGTCTCCTTCGGCGTCTCCTGGGGCCCGGTGGTCTGGGTGCTGCTCGGCGAGATGTTCCCCAACTACATCCGCGCCGCCGCGCTCTCCGTCGCCGCGGCCGCCCAGTGGATCGCCAACTTCGTCGTCTCCACCACCTTCCCCGTGCTCGCCGCCGCCGGCCTGACCCTCGCCTACGGCATCTACGCGCTGTTCGCCCTGCTCTCGGCCTTGTTCGTGATCCGCGCCGTCCAGGAGACCAAGGGCCGGGAGCTCGAGGACATGCAGCGCACCGCTCCCGGCCGCCAGCGGGTCATCACCTGAGGCACCGCCGCGAGGCACCCGCCGTCCCCCACGAGAAACGGAGATCGATCATGGACGGACCCGTCGAGGAGCCGACGGTGCTCGTGACCGGGCGGCCCCGTCCGCGTCCCGACGTCCGCGGCGCACGCGACGCCGCGGGCGTCCGGCTCGTCTTTCGCGCCCTGCTCTTCGACGGGGCTTCGGTGCCGGCGTGGCACGAGGACGCCGCGTGCGCGGGCCGGTCCCCGTCCCTGTTCTTCCCCGAGGCCGACGGCCAGCACCCGCGGCCGTCGAGGGTGCGGGCCGCCAAGGAGGTCTGTCGGCGCTGTCCGGTCCGCACGACCTGCCTGGACGACGTGATGACGCACGAGTCGCCGTGGTACCGGCACGGCGTCGTCGGCGGTCTCTCACCGGCCGAGCGCCACCGCCTGCACCGCGCGCGGCTCGGGGCCACGTCGTGAGCGCGCCGACCATCGGCGTCGACGTCGGCGGCACCAAGATCGCGGCGGGCGTCGTGGACGCCGAGGGACGCATCGTCGCCCGCATCCAGCGGGTGACACCCGCCCAGCACGCCGACCAGGTCCGCGACGCCGTCACCGACGCCGTCCGGGAGCTCCGCACCCAGCACGAGGCGACCGCGGTCGGCATCTCCGCCGCGGGCTTCGTCGACGCCGACCGGGCGACGGTGATGTTCGCGCCCAACCTGGCCTGGCGGGACGAACCGCTGCGCGACGAGCTCGAGGAGCGGACCGGACTCCCGGTCGTGGTGGAGAACGACGCCAACGCCGCGGCGTGGGCCGAGTCGCGGTTCGGAGCCGGTCGGGGCACCCGCCAGGTGCTGGCCCTGACCGTGGGCACCGGACTCGGCGGCGGCGTCGTGCAGGACGGGCGCCTGCTGCGCGGCGAGTTCGGGGCCGCGGCCGAGGTCGGCCACGTCGTCATGGTGCCGGGCGGACGGCCCTGCCCCTGCGGGCTGGCGGGGTGCCTGGAGCGCTACGCCAGCGGCACCGCCCTCGTGCGCCGGGCGCGCGAGATCGCCGTGGACTCCCCGGTGCTGGCCCACGAGCTGCTCGGCCGGGCCGGAGGACGTGTCGACGCCATCGAGGGCCTGATGGTGACCGCCGCGGCCCGGGCGGGCGACGTCGCCGCGCTGCAGGTCTTCGACGAGGTCGGGGGCTGGCTCGGCCTCGGCGTCGCCCAGCTCGCCGCCGTGCTCGACCCCGGCGTCGTCGTCATCGGCGGCGGGGTCGCCGCGGCCGGCGACATCCTGCTCGGGCCCCTGATCGCGGCCTACACCAGGAACCTGACCGGCCGCGGCCACCGCCCCACCGCCCGCGTCGTGCCCGCCGAGCTCGGCCCCGACGCCGGCCTGGT
>NZ_JBVPVA010000973.1:0-9036 GCF_055612215.1 Actinomycetospora sp.
CCTCGACGAGGCCGAGGCCGCGGGCGGCGTTGTTGAACGCCCCGCCGGCACAGGTGTGCGAGTCGGTGCAGGTGAGCACCTGGCCGGGCAGGGCGAGCGCGTTCTCGGCGATCACCTGGTGGCAGATGCCGTGCCGGCCCACGTCGAAGAAGCGGTCGACGCCGAACTGCTGGGCGAAGGCCCTGGCTCGTCGGCCGCTGTCGGCGTCCACCAGCGAGGGCGCCGGGACGGCGTGGTCGAGGACGATCGCGGTGCGGTCCGGATCCGCGATCGTCAGGGGTGTGGTCCAGCGCTGGAACTGCAGGTCGATCAGGACGTTCATGTCGACCTCGCACACCACCGTGTCGCCGGGGGCGACCTGGTCGCGGCCTGCGGCGCGCGCGAGGATCTTCTCGATCATCGTCATGCCCATGTCGGGCTCCTCTTCGGTCGGGATGGCCGGGGCGGCTATCGCGTGGGGACCCGGTAGCGCTCGTCCAGCGCCCGCCACCCGGCCTGACCGACGACCTCGAAGAGGTCACCGGGGCCGGTGAGCGCGGCCGGGGGCGGGCCGCCGAGTCGGTGCAGCGCCGTGGCCATGGCGTCGGCGGCGGCGAACAGCAGCGCGCCGGGGTGGATCGCGATGCGGTACCCGAGTCGGGACAGCACCTCGTCGTCGATGTCCGGGGACAGGCCACCCGCGACGCTGTTGAACAGCAACGGGGCGCTCACCGCGGCAGCGATCAGCTCGACCTCGGCCGGCGACTGCGGGGCCTCGACGAAGACGACGTCCGCCCCCTCGGCCTCGTACCGCCGAGCACGGGCGAGCGCCTCGTCGATGCCGAGTGGGCCGCGGGCGTCGGTCCGCGCCACGATCACGGTCCCCTCGCGGCGCGCTTCGAGCGCGGAGCGGAGCGAGGCGACGAACTGCTCGGTGTCCACGACCTGCTTCTCGGCCATGTGTCCGCAGCGCTTGGGGAACGCCTGGTCCTCCAACTGCACCGCGGCGGCCCCGGCCCGCTCGTAGTCCCGGACGGTGCGCGCCACGTGCATCGGGTTGCCGTAACCGGTGTCGGCGTCGGCGATCACCGGCACTCCGGCGGCCTCCACCACGACCCGGAGTCGCTCCAGCATCTCGGTCGCGGTGACCAGGCCGATGTCGGGCAGTCCGAAGCCGGCGACCGAGGCTCCCGCGCCGGTGAAGTACACCGCCGGGAACCCCGCGCGCCGCGCCAGGTGTGCGCTCAACCCGTCGAACACGCCCGGAGCCCGGACCAACTCGTCGGCCGCCAACAGTCGGCGCAGCTGCGCGGTGGGCTCGCTCGTCATGTCGACCTCCTCGGCGGCGCCATGCAGCGCGTCCTCGACGGCGGCGGCGCCTCTCGATGCAACCACAATGTGGTTCCATGAACCACGATGTGGCGAGCATAGGACGCACGGCGTCGTCGTGACAAGGGCGTGCTGCGTACGGGCACGGAGCGGCGGAACCGGGGGCCGCCACGGAGAGCCACCTGATGGGCGGTCCGCGGCACGTCACCGGCGTCGGGCGACGACACCGACGTGGAGCCCGAGGGCGGAGGGTCAGGCCGTCCCGGCGGCGAAGGCGTCGACGTTGCCCAGGCGGCTCGACAGGTCGGCCGCGGCCGCCACCACGGCGCGGGAGACGTGGGGCTCGTCGGCGTCGCCGAGACGGAAGGTGGGCACACCCAGCGAGATGGCCGCCACGAGCCCGGCTCCGCTGCCGAAGACCGGCGCGGCGACCGAGCTCAACCCGGGCTCCCGTTCGTCACGACACACGGCGACGCCCGCGTCCGCGATGGCGGGCAGCTGGGCCCGTAGCGCCTCCGCGTCGGTGAGCGTGCGATCGGTGAACCGCGGGAGCCCGACCTGCACCGCCGCGTCGAAGGCCTCCTGGTCGAAGGCCATCATGACCTTCCCCGAAGCGCCGGTGTGCATGGCCATGACCTCGCCGACCCGCCCGCGATAGATGATCGGCCGTCGCGACTCCTCCAGCGCCACCGTGATCCGGTGCCCGCCGTGGCGGACCTGGAGACCCGCGGTCTCCTCCGTGGCGTCCCGCAGTGCCGCCAGGACCGGGCCGGCCATCGCGATCAATTCCGAGGCGGTCGAGGCCGAGGCCGCCCAGGCGACGACCCGCAGGCCCGCCCGGTAGTGGTCGCCCTCCCGGTCGAGCAGGTGCTCCGCGACGAGGGAGCGGAGGATCCGCGCGCAGGTCGTGGTCGGGAGCCCCGTGCGCTCCCGGATCTCCGAGAGGTGCAGCACCGGCCTGTCCACCGTGAAGCAGTCCATGACCCGGACGGCCTTCGTCAGGACCTGGATCGGCGAGTTCTGGTCACCGGGCGGCTCGCTCACGTCGCCTCCAGTGTGCTCCACCAGGTAGTCCGAGGGACCACGATGTGGTGCGGACGCTAGGGGGTCGGATGCGGCCGGTCAAGATCGGCGACGCCGCGTGCCGGCGCTGCTCACGCGGCGACGATCGCCAGCCCGACCGCCGTCCCGATCGCCCAGACCAGCATCGCGAGCCCGGTGTCGCGCAGCACCGGGATGAGCGCGGGCCCGCGTCCCCCGCCGAGCACACGGCGCAGGGCGGGGACGAGTAGGAGGAGCGCGACCAGTCCCAGGAGGGCCCAGGGCGCCCGCAGGCTCAGCACCAGGCTCATGCCGAGCGGGATCACGACGAGGGCGGCGTAGAGCACCCGGGTGTCGCGCTCGCCGAGCATCACCGCGAGCGTCCGCTTCCCGGCGACGGTGTCCGACGGGACGTCGCGCAGGTTGTTCGCCACGAGCACCGCGCACGAGAGCAGGCCCACCCCGACGGAGGCGCCGATGCCCAGCCCGCTCACCCGGCCGGACTGGGTGTACTCGGTGCCGAGCACGGCGACCGGCCCGAAGAACAGGAACACCGCGATCTCGCCGAGGCCGCGGTAGCCGTAGGGGCTCGAGCCGCCGGTGTAGAACCACGCGCCGGCCAGGCACAGCGCGCCGACGAGCAGCAGCCACCACGCGCCGCTCACGGCGAGCAGCGCGATCCCGGCGAGCGCGCCGATCCCCAGCGACACGAACGCCGCGGTGCGCACGGCCCCCGGCGTCGCGGTCCGGGACCCGACCAGGCGCATCGGCCCCACCCGGTCGTCGTCGGTGCCGCGGATGCCGTCGGAGTAGTCGTTGGCGAAGTTGACGCCGATGATCATGCCGATCGCGACGACCAGGGCGAGGACCGCGGCGAGGGGCCGGAAGAGGTCCGCGGACGCCGCCGCGCCGGACCCGGCGATCACCGGCGCGATCGCGTTCGGG
This sequence comes from Actinomycetospora sp., assembly GCF_055612215.1. NCBI lineage: Bacteria > Bacillati > Actinomycetota > Actinomycetes > Pseudonocardiales > Pseudonocardiaceae > Actinomycetospora > Actinomycetospora sp. The sequence continues at coordinate 3,295 of NZ_JBVPVA010000973.1, forward strand.
AGCGTCCGGGGTCGCGCCCCCTCGACCCATTCCGCCACCGTCGCCATGTCCACGAAGCCTAGCGAGGCCCGCAGGGGCGCCCGCCGGTCAGCAGGCGGGCGGCGGGGTGGCCGTGACCACCCAGGCGGCGGGCACGTAGCGGTCGGTGTCGAGGCGCAGCCAGTCCGAGCTGGTGCCGTGGCGGCCGGTCACCGCGTCGCCCGCGACGTGGCACTGCACGTCGACCTGGGCGGCGTTCGCGACGAGGCCCTGGTCGGTGCCCCCGGTCGACGGCGTGGCGCGCACGGTGACCGGGGCCTGCGGGCTGTCGGCGGTGCCGAGGTGGACGTCGCCCGGGGCCTCCCCGGCGCGGCCGGTCCAGAGGTAGTCGACGGTGACGTAGCCGTTGTCCCCGAGCCCGAGCGCGCGGAACGTGCCGTCGGCCACGTCGATCCCGGCCGGGTTCTTCACCGTGCGCCCGAAGCCGTCCTCGCCGTCGTGGTAGTGGTCGGTGTAGGCGACCTGGGCCTCCGGGGTGCCCTGCGGCACGTCGGTGAACTTCGTGCGCGGCGGGGCGGCGTTCCAGTAGTCGTCGTCGGTGTTCCACGGCCCGATGTCCCAGACGGGCACGGTGGCGCAGCGCCCGGCCGCGGTGCACAGCCGCACGCTGTAGTCGCCCTTGCCGTCGCCGTCGAGGGCCTGCCCGGAGGGCAGCGCGACGAACTGGTCGTTCTCGGTGATGACGTGGCCGTTCGCCGTCGTGCCGCCGACGAGGCCCTCCCGCGTGGCGAACACCCGGTAGGAGGCCCGCGGGGTCAGCGTCCGCTGCGCACCGGTCTCGCGGTCGGCCCGCACGGACACCGCCCGCACGGTCGGGCCCGCGTCCGTGCCCGGTGCGGCGAGGGTCAGGCGCAGGGCGACGGTGCGGCTCGGGACCGGCAGCAGCGCGGGTGCACCGGGGGTGGCGGGCACCCACTCCGACCAGCGCCCGGCGTCGTCGCGCCCGCGCACCGAGGCGACGGCCGAGGTGCCCGGCGGCAGGTCGGCGGTGACGGGGACGTCGACCCGGTTCACGGCGCGGGCGAAGGTGTGCGCGCCGAGGTCGAGGAAGCCCTGGCGCCGGGCGCCGCGCAGGCTCCCCGACCGTTCGGGCCCGCCGTCGCGCGGCGTCGCGAGGCGCGCGGCGCCCCCGGCGACCTGGACGCGCACGGCGCTGCCGGCGAGGTCGGGGTCCCAGCGCTGCGCGTCGGTCCCCGGGGTCCCGGGGGCGGGCGTCGAGGGCGCGCCGGTGGCGGCGACGCCGCTCGCCAGGAGCAGCACCGTCGCCGCGGTGAGCACCCAGAGCAGGACCGGGACGGACACGGGCCGGCGTCGACGCGGAGCGGGCATACCGCCAGCAACCCCGTCAGCCGGAGCGCGATGCGTCCCCACACGCCTCACCAACCACACGGGTGTCACTCGACCCGGTCCACCGCCGCTCGACCGGCGCGCCTGCCGGCCGGAACGCGGTCGCCGTGGGTCGTCGGCGGTGTGACGGTCGTGCTCCGCGCGGCCGGGACGCCGCCCGCTCATTACGCTCGCGCGCCGTGACCCCGTCGACGGTGCAGGCCCGCGTGGTCGTCGACGAATGGGTCCGGGGCGGGGTCCGTGACGTGGTCGCGTGCCCCGGCTCGCGCAACGCGCCGCTGCTGCTGGCGGTCCACGCCGCCGACGCCGCCGGGCGGGTGCGCCTGCACATGCGCATCGACGAGCGCTCGGCCGGCTTCCTCGCGGTCGGGCTCGCCGTGGCGTCCGGGCGCCCGGTGCCCGTCGTCGTCACCTCCGGCACCGCGGTCGCGAACCTGCACCCCGCGGTGCTCGAGGCCTCCCACGCCGGGGTGCCGCTCGTCGTCGTCAGCGCCGACCGTCCGCTCGAGCTGGTGGGTACCGGCGCGAACCAGACCGTCGACCAGGCCGGCCTGTTCGGCAGCGCGGTGCGCGCGAGCGTGGTGCTGCCGCTCGCCGAGGAGCGCGCGCGGGCCGCGGACGGCTGGCGGGCCGCGATCTGCCGGGTCCTCGACCGCGCCGCGGGCACCGGCACCGCCGATCCCGGCCCGGTCCAGCTCGACGTGCCGCTGCGCGAGCCGCTGGTCGGGGAGGACACCGAGGACCCCGGGCTGCCCGCCTGGGCGGCCGGGCGTCCCGACGGCGGCCCGTGGACCCGCGTCGCCGCGCACACGCCCCGGGTGGGCGCCCTGGACCTCACCGCCGCGGTCCCGACCGTCGTGGTCGCCGGCCACGGCGCCGCCGCCCCGGACGGCCTGCCCACGGGCGTGCCCGTAGTCGCCGAACCGACCTCGCCGCTGTGGGGACGCGGGTTGCGGGCCGGCGCGCGGCTGCTCGACGCCGCGCTGACCGGTGCCGCGGCGGAGCTGCTGCCCGAGCGCGTGGTGGTCCTCGGGCGCCCGACGCTGCACCGGCCAGTCTCGCGGCTGCTCGCCGACCCCCGGGTGGAGGTCGTCGTCGTGCCGTCGACGTCCGCCGGCGGCGCGGCCCGGCCGGGGTGGACCGACGTGGCCGGCACCGCCGCCCAGGTCGGTGCGCTGCCCCCGCCCCCGGCGTGGGGCGTCGACGAGGCCTACGGCGCGCGGATGGCGGCCGCCGACGCCCACGTGGCCGACGCGGTGGCGACCGCGGCGCAGGACGGCACCGGCCCGGCGCTCGCGGCGGCCGTGGTCGCCGCGCTGCCGCCCGGGGCCCTGCTCGTGGTCGGCTCGTCGAGCCCGGTGCGCGACGTCGCCCTGGCCGCCCGCCCGCGCGCCGACCTCACCGTCGTCTCCGCGCGCGGGGTCTCCGGGATCGACGGCGCGGTGTCCTTCGCCACCGGCGCCGCGCTCGCCCACGGGGCCCCCGCCTACGCGCTGCTCGGCGACGTGACCTTCCTGCACGACGCGGGCGGGCTCGCGGTGGGCGTGCAGGAGCCCCGCCCGGAGCTCGTGGTCGTCGTGGCCAACGACGACGGCGGCAGTGTGTTCGCCACGCTCGAGCAGGGCGCCCCGGCACACGCCGCGGCCTTCGAGCGGGTCTTCGCCACCCCGCACGGCACCGATCTCGCCGCGCTCTGCCGCGCCCACCACGTCGAGCACACCGCACCCGCCGGCGCGGGCGAGCTCACCGCGGCACTCGCGCCCACCGGGCGGCCCGGGCTCCGGGTCGTCGAGGTCGTCGTCGACCGTGCGGACCGCCGCGGGCTCGCCGACCGGCAGCGCGCGACGGCGCTCGACGCGCTCGGTCGCCGCCCGCGGCGGGAGTCCGACGGAACGGACGGTCCGACCCCGATCGGTAGCATCGTCGGCGACGGTGGGTGAACGAGGGAGCGGTACGTGCTGGTGCTGATCGGGGTCCACGCCCTGACCGCCCTGCTCGCTCCCACCCTCGTCCGGACCCTCGGTCGCCGGGCGTTCGCCCTGCTCGCGCTCGTGCCCGCCGCGGCCTTCGCCTGGATCCTCACGCGGTTGCCGATCGTGCTCGCCGGTGGGCAGGTCGAGGAGAGCGTCACCTGGATCCCGGCCCTGGGCGTCGAGATCGCCGTCCGGCTCGACGCGCTCTCGGCCACGCTCTCGCTGCTCGTCACCGGCGTCGGCGCCCTGGTCGTCCTCTACTGCGCCCGCTACTTCACCCCCTCGTCGTCCGGGCTCGGACGGTTCGCCGGGGTCCTCGTCGCCTTCGCCGGCGCGATGCTCGCGCTGGTGTGGGCGGACGACGTCGTCGTGCTCTACGTCTGCTGGGAGCTCACGACGATCTTCTCGTTCCTGCTCGTGGGGCAGGACGCGCACAAGCGGGCGAGCCGCGCCGCCGCGATGCAGGCGCTGCTCGTCACCGCTGCGGGCGGGCTGACGATGCTCGTCGGGCTCGTCGGGCTCGTCGTCCTCGCGGAGGCGGCGGGCACCTACCGGCTCTCGGGCCTCGTCGCCGCGGGCCCGCAGCTGCACGGCACGGCGGTCACGGCCGGCGTGGTGTGCGTGCTGGTGGGGGCGCTGTCGAAGTCCGCGCTCATCCCGTTCCACTTCTGGCTGCCCTCGGCGATGGCCGCGCCCACCCCGGTCAGCGCGTTCCTGCACGCCGCGGCGATGGTCAAGGCCGGGGTCTACCTGGTGCTGCGCCTCGCGCCCGGGTTCGCCGACGTGGCGGGATGGCGGCCGCTGATCGCGGTGCTGGCCGGCCTGACGATGCTCCTGGGCGGCGTGGTCGCGGCCCGCCAGCACGACCTCAAGCTGCTCCTCGCCCACGGCACCGTGTCGCAGCTCGGCTTCATGGTCCTGCTCGCCGGGGCCGGCACGCGCGACGGCGCGCTCGCGGCGCTGGGCCTCGTCGTGGCGCACGCGCTGTTCAAGTCGACGCTCTTCCTCACCGTCGGCGTCATCGACCGCTGCGCCGGCACCCGCGATCTGCGCGAGCTCTCCGGTCTGGGGCGGCGGGCCCCGGTCCTCGCGGTCGCGGGCACGCTCGCCGCCGCGTCGATGGCGGGGATCCCCCCGTTGCTCGGGTTCGTCACGAAGGAGGGCGCGTTCGAGGCGTTCCTGCACGACTCCTACGGCGCCTGGGACGACACGCTCCTCGGCGTCGTCGTGCTGGGATCGGTGCTGACCGTCGCCTACAGCACCCGGTTCGTCCTCGGCGCCTTCACGACCGCCTTCACCGAGCGCGCCGGCACGCAGTGGATCCGCCCCGGGCCGCTGTTCGTCGCGTCGCCCGTCCTGCTCGGCCTGGCCTGCCTCGCTGCCGGGCCGGCGGCCGCGCTGCTCGCCCCCCTGCTCGTCCGGTACGCGGACACCCTCCCCCCGAGCTACCCGGTGCTGTTCGACTTCTCGCTCCTGCCCGGCAACGCGCTGGCCCTGGGCCTCTCGCTGCTGGCCGTCGTCCTGGGCGTGCTCGCCGCGCTGCCCCGCGTCGCGGCCCGGGTGGTCGCGGCCCCGCGGCCCCTGGCCGCGATCCGCTCGGAGGTCACCTGGCGGGCCCTGGTGCACGCCCTGGAGACGGGCGCGCTGCGGGTGACCGCGCAGACCCAGCGCGGGTCGCTCGCCGTCGTCGTGTGCACCGTCCTCGGGGTGCTCCTCGCCGGGCCGGGCGTGGCGCTGGTGGCGACCGGGGCGCTCGGCGGGATCCGGGTCGACCGCGTCGCGGACTCCCCGGCGCAGCTGGTCGCCGCGGTCCTCGCCGTCGTGTCCACCGCGGCCGCCGCGCTCGCGCGCCGCCGCCTGTCCGCGGTCCTGCTGGTCGGCGGCCTCGGCTACGCGGTGGCGGTGATCTTCGCCCTGGCCGGCGCGCCGGACGTCGCCCTGACCCAGGCCCTCGTCGAGACCATGACGCTCGTCGTGGTCGTCCTCGTGCTGCGGCGCCTCCCGCCGGTGATCACCGAGCACCACACGCCGCGCCGCCGGCTGGCCCGGCTCGCGATCGCCGCGCCGATCGGGGTGCTGATCGCCCTGCTCGGGGCGACCGCGCTCGGCGCCCGGACGCTGCCCGCGGTGTCGCTGGCCTTCCCGTCGCAGGCCTACGCCTTCGGCGCGGGCCAGAACGTCGTCAACGTGACCCTGGTCGACATCCGCGCCTGGGACACCATCGGCGAGCTCTCCGTCCTGCTGGCCGCCGCGACCGGGGTGGCGAGCCTGGTGTTCCTCGACCGCCGCACCGGGACCCCGCCGGGCGGGCGCCGTGCGCGCCGTCGGCGCCTCCCGGCGGCCGGGCCGTCGTAATCGGCCGAGGCGGCGGGGGCGGCGGGGG
>NZ_JBVPVA010001154.1:0-12722 GCF_055612215.1 Actinomycetospora sp.
TCGCCGGCCACGCGCGCGGCTTCGTCGGGGAGGCAGCGGGTGGAGAACTCGGTGAGCTCGCGGCCGCTCGGGTAGCGGCAGTGCTCGAGGTGGGCGCGCCCGGCGTCGAACCGGCGCTCGGGCACCCCGACGCGCCGCACGGCGAGCGGGCCGTGGGCGACGAGCGTCTCGGTCGGCTGCGTCCCGGCGACTTCCTCGAGCCACTCCTCCTGCTCGACGGTCAGCAGCTCGCCGGGCCCGGCGCGCCCGGCGGCGACCGCCTCGGCCAGCACCGGGTCGACCTCGCGGCGCAGTTCGACGGTGTGCCACACCGCGCCGGGCAGGACGTCGAACTCCACGCGCGCCCCCGGCGGCCGGGGCCGCCGGGTCCCGCTGCCGTGGCGGCGACGCGCCCGCACCGTGAGGTCCTGGCGCCCCCGTGCCCGCCGCCGCAGACGCAGCTCCACCCCGGAGCGGGCGATGGTCAGGTCGGGAGTGTCGAGCAGGTAGAGCCGGCGCAGCCGCCAGCGCGGCGTGTCCCGCCCGATCAGCGCCCGGGCGGCGACGTCCGGACCCGGGCCGAGGAGGATCTTGACCTCGACGCTGTCGACGTCCTCCTCGAGCATGCGCTGCCAGTGGTCGGACCGCGGTGACGGGAACACCCGCCCGTGCTGCGCGCCATGACCCATCACACCGCCTCTCCCCCTGAACCCTCCGTGGTACCCCGCGGACCATACGGACACACTGCCGCGGGAACCCGACGGCGGGGCGGGAGGGAGCACGGTGGCCGACGAGCACGACGTCCGGCGGCTCGCCCTGGGCCTCGACGGCGTCGAGGAGATCGAGAGCGACGGGTTCGACTTCCGAGTGGGCGGCCGGGGCTTCGTGTGGTCCTACCCCGACCGCAGCGGCGGGCGCCGGGTCCTGCGCACCGACATCGCGGTCCTCTACGTCGGCGACGAGGCGGAGCGGCAGGCCCTGCTCCGCGGCGAGCCCGACCTGTTCTTCTCCACCCCGGCCTACGAGTGGACGCCGCTGGTCATGGTGCGCCTCGAGCGGGTGGACGTCGCCCGGCTCACCGAGCTGGTCACCGACGCCTGGCGGATGCGGACCGAGACCTGAGCGGCCCCTCTCAGCCCGGGCGCACCCAGCCCTTCACGAACGCGAAGTGGTCGTCGAAGCGCAGCACCGGGTCCCGGTAGGCGCGCCGGAACTGGTCGATGCCCGCGGCCAGCTCGCTCTCGGAGAACTCGTGGAGCACCGACATGTAGCGCGACTCGAGCATGTGGACGTAGCGCTCGCGCTCGATCGCGGTGTGGAAGGTCCGGTAGCTCACCGACGCCCGGAGCCCGGCCGCGTCCAGGAGGTCCACGACCTCGTCGGGGTCGGGCTGGAGCGCCTCGAACCGGTCGTGCGCCGCCTGGAACAGCGGGTGCTGGATAGACGTCGGGAGCATGACGACGAGGATCCGGCCGTGGCGGGACAGCATGGAGGCGAGGCCGGCGAGCACGCCCCCGCGGTCGGCCACGTGGTGGATCGACTCCTTCATGATCACCGCGTCCAGCGGCCCGGCGTCGGGGAGGCCGACGTGCCCTGAGGCGAGGTCCTCGGCCCCTGCGAGCAGCGGACGCAGGCCGGGCGCGGCCGGGAGCCGGTCGAGCATCGCCGGCGTCGGGTCGACGCAGAGGATGGGGCGGGTGGGGCGCAGGTCCTCGCAGAGCTGGCGCGTGTAGAGCCCGGTTCCGCAGCCGACGTCGGCGATCGCGTCGGAGGGGATCAGCCGCAGCTCGTCGATCATCGCCCGGGAGAACTGCCGCACGTAGTCCGGGTCGTAGGTCCAGAGGTCGTCGTAGCTCGCGGCGACGCGGTGGTAGTGCTCGGCGGTCTGATCGGTCACGACGGACCTCCTGCTCGCGGACGACGGCGGCGCGGGGTCAGCGTGCCAGCTCTGGAGGCAGGACGGACCGGGCGAGGGGTCGGTTCCCCGCCCGGGCCGCCCGTGGTGTCAGACCCCGAGCTTCTCGGCGGCGGCGCGCACGCCCTCGATCCGGTTGTGGATCTTCTGGAACGCGACCTCCCGGGCGAAGTCCGGCGAGCCGTGGCTGGGCTTCTCGTCGATGGAGAACGGCGAGAACCCGCAGTCGTCGGTCGCGCCGAGCTGCTCGCGCGGGATGAAGTTGGCCGCGCGCACCAGCGCGTCGCGGACCTCCTCGGGGCTCTCGATCCGCGGGTTGAGCGGGTTGATCACCCCGACGAACGCGGTCTGGGCCACGCCGTTCGCGTCGCTGCGCACGTGCCGGCCGATCGACTCGTAGACCGGGTCCTTGTCCCGCTCGCTGGCCAGCTGGATGAGGAAGTAGCCGGCGTTCATCTCGAACATCTTCGGGAGCAGGTTGTTGTAGGGCACGTCCGCGGAGTGCACCGAGTCCCGGTCGCCGCCCGGGCACGTGTGGACGCCGATGTTCGCACGCTCCTCCGGGGTGAACCGGTCGAGCACCCAGTTGTTGATCTCGATGAAGCGGTCGAGGAGCCCCGCGCCCGTCCACGGGTTGCGCGGGTCGTTGCGGGTCGCGAGCCGGCCCTCGGTGAAGTCGATCGACACGCGGACCGCCCCGGCGTCGAAGGCCTTGCGGATGTCGCGCTCGCACTCGTCGGCGAGGTCGTGCTCGAACTGCTCCTTGGGGTAGCCGGGGACCTCGCCCTCCAACGGGTAGAGCAGGTACAGCATCGAGGGCGCGATCACGGCCTGCTTCATCGGCCGGTGCGCGTAGCCGATCGACTTCGCGAGGGTGTCCGCGGCGTAGGTCTTGTAGCGGAAGGGACCGCCGGTCAGGCGCGGCAACTGCCGGTTGTGCCCGTCGGCGAAGATGGCGAAGAACTGGCCGCCGTCGCCGGCGAGGTTGTCGGCCAGGCCGGTGCCGGCCAGCGTATCGGTGATCGGGTAGGTCGCGAAGCTCGACCAGCGCTGCTCGCCGTCGGAGACGATCGGCGATCCGGCGTCCTCCTGGCCCTCGATGGAGCTCTTGACCGCCTCGTCCTGCACGGACTCCAGCGCGTCCTTGTCGATCTCGCCCCTGTCGTACGCGGCGTAGGCGTCCTGGAGCTTCTGGGGACGGGGCAGCGATCCGACCTGCTCGGTCGGGATGCCGGTGGCCTGCTTCGGGTCGTAGTCACTCACGGGTGCGTTCCTCCATGCCCTGCTGTGGACGGTGGTTCGACGCGACCGGGAACGCGCGCTCGCCGCGACACCCGGATGGCCCCGGGAGAGTCCGAGCGGTCTCAGTTCACCGACCCGACGGTAAGGAGTGAGCCAGATCACGTCAACGCGCCGGACGCCGGCGCGACCTCACGACGAGGCCGTCACCGTCGGCGCCGGGACCGGGCGCGCGAAGAGCGTGCCGTGCACGAGACCCACGACGCTGCGGGCCGCGACGCCCACCACCAGCAGGCTGATCGCGGCCAGGAGGAGCCACGCCCACACCGTGCCGCCGCTGGGACGGGACTCGCCGATCCAGTGCAGCGCCGTCGTCGCCACCGCGGCCCAGGCGAACGTGAACGCCCAGAACCCGACGCCGAAGCGGAGTCGCGCGAAGATCGGGACGAGGCGGACCTGCGCCAGCACCATCAGGACCCCGTACCCGGCCAGCAGGGTCGCCACGGTGTCGATCGCCGGGCCCCGCAGCGCGAACCAGGCGAGGCTGGCGACGGCGGACGGCGCCACCTCGATCGCGAGCGTGGGCGTGAGCGCGGCCGGGAGCGCGGGGCGGAAGAACAGCCGGCCGAGGATCATGGACCCGAGGATCACCCAGCAGACGACCCCGTAGCCGAACATCGCCGTCCCGAGCCCGCGCTGTCCGACCTGGGCCGCGCTGGCCGCCGCCACCAGGCCGCCGGCGACGGTCGGGAGGAAGTAGCCGGGGTGCATCGCGTCGATCACGTACTCGCCCGCCATCAGCTGCCCGGTGAACCAGGCCCCGTGCAGCACCGTGGCGGCGAGGAAGACGTCGACGAGCACGGTGCCCAGCGAGGGTGCCCACGGCGCGACGCCCCGGGCGGCCACCAGCATCGGCGTGATCAGCGCCAGCGACAGGAACGGCGAGAGCACCGGATGGGCGAGGTCCGCGGACAACGTGCCCCGGTGGGCGGTCACGTGGACCGCGTACGCCACGAGGACCACGGCCCAGAGCACGCCGGCGAGCGCGAGGAGCGTGTCGCCGACGGCGTACGGGGCCAGGCCGAGGTCGGCCGCGGCCGACCACGTCCCCGCCAGCCCGGCCACCCCGAAGGCGATACCGAAGCTGTTCGGAGGGATCACGCGCATCGCCTGCTCGCCTTCTCTTCCGGCCCGTGCCCTCCGAGCGGCCGCGGGCCCGTACGGCGGAACAGCGCCCCGCCGTGGGGTGTTGTACACGGGTCGGAGGAGTTGAGGTCAGGACGAACATGACGTGCATCGGGTGTGGGACGGAGCTGGCGGCGGAGCGGGCCGAGCTGGGGTACCGGTACTGCCTCGCCGCGGCCTGCCAGGAGCGCTTCCGCCGGGGACCCGAGGTCACCGCGGTGGGGGTCAACAAGAGCGGGGAGTCGTTCGTGGTCGCGGAGCCCGACGAGGTCCGCCGGCGCGCGGAGGCGGGCGAGTTCGCGCCGAAGAACGCGGCGCTCCCGACGACGCCCGCGAGCGGTACGCGCGAGGCCCGTCGCCCGCGCCGTCGGCCGACGCGCCCCGCGGCCCCCGCGGTCCGGCCGTGGACGCCGCAGCAGGAGAAGCTGGTCCGGCTCTACCACGACATGGGGCTCACACCCCGCGAGATCGTCGAGCGCTGCCGGGCGGCGGCACCCCGGCTCGGGGTCGACGAGCGCCTCGTCGTGCGGATCCTGTCGGCGCCGCGGCGGTAGGTGCGCTCCCGGTGCCCGCCCGGCCTCAGCTCGGCGAGCGCGTGCCGATGACGATGCGCAGGGCGTCGAGCACCCGCAGGAGGCGGTCGTCGGGCGAGGCCGTGTCCCAGGACGGGCCCAGGCGCCGGGAGAGCCGGGCGAGCAGGACGGCGCGCCCGGGCCCGACCTCGTCGACCTGGTCGTACACCGCGTCGAGCAGGTCGACGACGGCGTCGGCCAGCCCGGGCACGAGGCCGTCGAGCCGCTCGGCGGGCTCGACCCGTCGATCCGCCGCCGGGCCCTGACCGCCCGCGTCCTGGATGGTCACGCCGCCAGGTTAGGGCCTCGTCGGGGGTGACGGTGCGGTCCCGGACGGCCTCCTCGCCAGGATGTGGCACGCCGGGCGCGGCGCCGGGTCGTCCGACCTCGGACGGTCTCGTGGCCGCTGGGCTCCACGGGCGGTCCGGGGCCGGACGCCTCCGACGGGTCGACGAGCCCGCCTCGTCGTCAGGAACTCTGCCCGGATCGCTCCTCGCCCCTTGCCGTGACGCGGGTCACTCGCGTGAACTGGGCGACGGGGCGGTGTCGTCGGTGGACCGCCGCGAGGCGATGCGGTGCGACGAGGTGGTCGTCATGGGTGCACGGACGTCGGGCGGGCCCGCCCGGGGAGCACGGAGCCCACGCGGCGCGGACCTGGCCCCCGAGGACCCGGCCGACGTGCGATCGGTCGCGATCGTCGGCCCGATGGGAGCAGGCAAGACGACGCTCGTCGAGGAGCTGCTCGCCACGGCCGGGGCGATCCCCCGCGCGGGGTCGGTGGCCGCGGGCACCACCGTCACCGACCACGACGCCGAAGCACGCCGCCAGCAGCGCTCGGTGTCGCTCGCGGTCGCCTCGCTCGTCCATCGCGGGACCAAGGTGAACCTGGTCGACACCCCGGGCTGCCCGGACTTCCTGGCCGAGGTCCGGGCCGGGCTGCGCGCCGCGGACGCCGTGCTGTTCGTGCTCGGCACGGCCGACGTCGCCGAGGGCGCCGCGGCGCCGACCTCGGCCCTGCTCGCGGAGTGCCGGCGCGCGGACCTCCCGGCCCTGCTCGTGCTCAGCCGCCTCGACCACGCCCGGGCGGACGAGGAGGCCGCGCTGGTGGCGTGCCGGGCCGCCGTCGCCGCGGCGGACGCCGGCGAGGTCCTCGTCCCGGTGACCCGCACCGAGCACGCCCCCGACGGCACGCTCGTGGTGCACCCCCTGCTGGGCGCCGACGGCGCGGACCCGTGCGCCGAGGACCCGGACGACGCCCGTCGCGCGCTGGTCGAGACGGTGATCGAGCAGAGCGAGGACGAGGCGATGCTCGAGCGCTGGATCGGCGGCGAGCCGGTCGCCCTCACGGCCCTGCGCGCGGACCTCGCCGCGTCCGTCGCCCGTCGCGCCGTCGTGCCCGTCGTCGGGGTCTGCGCCCCGGCGGGCGCCGGGCTCGACGCGCTGCTCGACCTCGTCGTCGACGCCGTCCCGCCGCCGACCTCCCACCCGCCGCTGCCCGCCCACGCCCCGGACGGCGCCACCCACGACCCGGTGGATGTCTCGGCGGAGCGACCCGTCGTCGCCGAGGTCGTCCACACCGGGACGGACGCCCAGGGCAGCCGGGTGTCGCTCGTGCGGGTGTTCTCCGGCCGCCTGACCCCGGACACCGCGCTGGCCGTCTGCGGTGACCCGCTCCGGATCCCCTCCCCGCGTGACGGCGGGGACCCGACAGGGGCCGGCGACCGCGACCCGGTGCGGGTACCGCGGGTGTACGCGCCGCTCGGCGCGACACTGCGGGAGGTCCCGTGGTGCGTCGCGGGCGACCTCTGCGCGCTCACCCGCCTCGGGACCGTGGCCACCGGGGACACCCTGTGCGGGCTCGAGGACCCGATCGGGCTCGACGGGTGGGAGCTCCCCGAACCCCTGCTCCCCGTGGCGGTGGCCGCGGAGCGCAGCGCCCAGGACGCGGTGGCCCGCGGGCTCGCGCGGCTGGCCGCCACCGAGACGACGCTGCGGGTGGAGCGCAACGGCGACCAGGTCGTGCTGTGGTGCACCGGCGAGGCGCACGCCGACGTCGTCCTCGCGCGGCTGCGGGCCGGCGGCGCCACGTTCGCGGTGACCGACGTGGCGGTCCCCGAGCGGGAGACCGTGTGCGGTCGGGCCGCGGGTCTGGGACGGCACGTCAAGCAGTCCGGCGGCCACGGCCAGTTCGCCGTCTGCCGGATCGAGATCGAGCCGCTGCCCCGCGGCGCCGGGGTCGAGTTCGTCGATCGCATCGTCGGCGGCGCGATCCCCCGGGCCTACATCCCGAGCGTGGAGAAGGGCGTGCGCGCGCAGCTCGAGGCCGGGGTGACGGCGGGGCGCCCGGTCGTCGACGTGCGGGTGACCCTGCTCGACGGCAAGGCCCACAGCGTCGACTCCTCGGACCAGGCGTTCCAGACCGCGGGTGCGCTGGCCGTGCGCGAGGCCGTCGCCGCGGCCGGCACCGTGGTGATGGAGCGGGTCTACGAGGTCGAGGTCACCGTGGACGACGGTCTGCTCGGCGCGGTGCTCGGCGACCTCGCCGCGCGGCACGGGCGGGTGGTCGGCACGGTCCCCGCCGACCTCGGGCGCACCCGCGTGCGCGCTGACGTCGGCGAGGCCGCACTCCTGCGTTATCCGATCGATCTGCGGGCGCTGACCGCGGGCACGGCCAGCTTCACCCGGCGGTTCAGCCGCTACGAGCCCCTCGCGGGCGGGGCCTGACGGGGCGGGTCAGCCGGCGTCCTCCCCGCGGTCCTTGGCGCGGACCTGGTCGGTCTCCTCGCCGGGGCCGCCGCCGGGCTCGGTGGAGATGAGGTCCGCGTCGACGGCCGGGGCGTCGGCGGTCGTGCCGGGGCTGACCCGTTCAGCCGTGTTCTGTTCTCGCTCGAACTCGTCGCTGGTGGGATCGGGCGCCTGGTCGACGCCCGTGGAGTGGTCTGCCACGTCGATCTCCTCGTGGTTCCGTCGTCGGTCGAGGGACCCCTCCGATTACCCGATCTGTGGTCCCGGTCACCTCACGACTCGGTCTCCCTCGGCAGACATGGACCGGCACGCGGCCGGGTATGCGCGGCGGATGACGGAGCCCGAGAACGCTGTGCCCGAGGAGCCCGACCTGGGCGCTGCCATCCAGCTCGAGAGCGGTGAGACCCTCGACGGGCCGCCCGGCACGGACGCCATGGACGCCCTCTACGTCGCGCCGAACAAGCCCTTCGGCCTCGACGACCCGGCGGTCACCCCGGAGGGCCAGCGCCAGGGGGACACGCTCGACGAGCGACTGACGCGTGAGGTGCCCGACGACGTCGAGAGCGTCGTCGATGCGCCCGACCCCACCGCGGACGACCTCGGCAGCGAGGCGGGCCAGGAGCGCGCCGGCCGGCTCACGGCCGACGACATGGCTGCCGACACGCGCGCCACCGACGTGCTCGACGCCGACGACGCGGGCATCTCCGGCGGGGTCGCCTCGGCCGAGGAGGCGGCCGTCCACGTGATCGACGAGGACGAGCTCACCGCGCCCGGCGACCCGAGCAGCGAGGGCGCGGGCGAGGACCCCGGCGTCGCGGGGCCGGACCTCCGGCTGCGCGGCGACGACGTCGACCCGACGCACGGCGGCGAGGTCGGCGCCTGATCGCACGCGCGAGCCCGGGGGCCGGCGTCGTACGCGGCGCCGGCCTCCACCGGGTCAGCGCATCGAGCGCTCGAGCTCCTCCTGGTGCTCCCGGCAGCGCTCGGCCTGCGGGCGGGCCTCCAGGCGCTCGCCGTCGATCTCGTTCCCGCACACGACGCAGCGGCCCCAGGTCCCGTCGTCGATGCGCCCGAGGGCGGCGTCGATCTCGGCGACCTGGCGGCGGGCCTCGTCCGCGAGGCCCCGGCGCTCCATGCTCTCCTCGACCTCGCTGCCGTAGTCGCCCGGGTGCTGCCCCATCGCCCCCTCCTGCTCGATGGGCGGGGTGGGCTCGTGCTCCTCCGACCACGACCCCAGCTCGGTGAGCCGGCGACGCTCGTCGGTCAGCTCGCTCCGGGCCTGCTCGGCATCCATGTGTCCTCCTCGTCGACGGGATGTGCGAAGGGGCGGATACCAGTCCCCGCCGCCGCCCACACGTCCCGCGGTGAGCGGCGAGCCCAGCGGGCCCGTCAGGAGCCGAGGCGCTCGCGCACCGCCGCCTCGGCCTGCGCGATCGCCGACGCGTCGGCCTCCCGACGCAGCGCGTCGAGCCGCTCACCGGCCTCCGGGCGGCTCCACTCCTGCGCGAAGGCGCCGGAGAGGATGTCGTCGTGCAGCACCGCGGCGAAGCGGTCGCGCAGCGCCGCGTCGTCGGCGGCCGCCAGGGCCCGGAGCTGCCCGTACTGCGAGGTCCGCGAGTGGAGCCCGAGCTGGCCGAACAGGCCGTCGCGGGCGATGTGGTCGAACACCTCGGCGGGCTCCCCGGACAGGTAGAGCTCGGAGAGCACCGCCTCGTCGCTGAACCCGGCGTCCACCGCGATCGCGTGGGCGCTGCGCAGCACGGAGAGGACGGCCGGCCACACCGCCTGCTCGCTGAGCAGGTCGAGCGCGGCCTCCTCGCGCGCACTGGACACGATCGCGCCGCCGAGCGTGCCCCCGATGCCGCGGGCGACCGCCATCGTCGTCTCCCAGGCGTGGCCCGTCGCGTCGCGCTCGACGGAGACGAAGCACGGGAACCCGGCCCGGGAGACGTACCGGTCGCGCACCGCGGCGCCGATCATGCGCGGCGCGACCATCACGACGTCGACGCCGTCGGGGATCTCGAGCAGGCCGAAGTACCAGTTGTAGCCGCTGGCGACGACGAGGGTGTCGCCCGCGTGCAGGCCCGGGGCGATCTCGTCGCGGACCAGGTCGGGCTGTACCTCGTCGGGCACGAGCAGCAGGGACACGTCGGCCTCGAAGGCGACCTCGGCGATCGGGCGGGGCGCGAAGCCCGCGTCGGCGGCCGCCTCCGCGTAGGAATCGTTGCGGTTGCCGACCAGCGGGGTCACCCCCGAGTCGCGCAGGTTCCGCGCCTGGGCCGCCCCCTGGTTGCCGTATCCGAGGACGGCGACGGTGCGTCCGGCCAGGGGTCCGAGGTCGCCGATCGCCCCGGGGTCGTCGTGGTGGATCTCCGCGTGAGCCATGACCCGAGGGTGGATCGCCGCCCGGCGGGTCCGCCAGGGCCGATGCCGGATTCGTCACAGGCGCCGGGGCGCCACGCGCCCGGAAAGGGGATCGAACAGGGACGGATGGCGGGTACCAGGCGCCGACGGTTCTACGAGGAGGACACATGACCGAAGGTGCCGATCCCGGCGAGACCGGGAAGGCAGCACGCGTCGGCCAGCGGGTCGCCGGTGCGGTGAAGCAGGCGGCCGGAACCGTGGCCGGCAACGAGCACCTGCGCGCCGAGGGCGAGCTGCAGGCCGAGCAGGCGGACGTGGCCAAGGAGGCCAAGCGGGCCGAGCAGCACGCCGAGCAGAAGCGCCGGGAGGCCGAGGCCCAGGCCCGCTCCGAGGAGCTCGAGGTCGAGCGCGAGCGGCTCGCCGCGCAGGACACCCGCGAGCAGCGGGAGGAACGCGCCGAGGCCGACCGGCGCGCCGAGCAGCAGGACGCCGCCCAGGAGACCGCCCGCCGCGAGCAGGCCACGTCGCAGGTGGCCCGGGCCGCCGAGCAGCAGACCCACCGTGACGAGGCCGACGCCGTGCGGGAGCGCGTCGCGGCCGAGGAGCGCGCCCGGGACGAGGAGACGCGGGCCGAGCAGGCCCGGTCGGCGGCCCGCACGCTGGAGAACGTCGAGGAGGACCGATGAGCAATCCGGTGTCGGCAGTGGCGGGACCGGTGGTCTCGCTGGGGTTCGGTGTGGCGCGGGTCCCGGTGGGCCTGCTCGCGCGCCTGACCGGGAACGGCGGCAACCCCGAGTGGGGGCCGGCCCTGGCCGTGGACAGCGTCGAGGCGGGGGTGCGGCAGGTCCTGGGCTCGTTGCTCGGCGACCCCGGGCTCGCGGGGCAGGGCGAGGTGCAGGACGCGCGGGTCGCGCAGCGCACCGAGGCAGCCGAGCGCGACTCGGCCGCCGACGCGCGCCGGGAGGTGGCCGACGAGCGCCTGTCCGAGCGCAAGGAGAGCGACCAGCAGGCGCGCCAGCGGATCCGCGAGCAGGAGAAGCAGCAGAAGGATCAGCTGGAGCAGCAGCGCAAGCGTCGCGAGCAGGAGGCGCAGCAGCGCGAGCAGCAGCGCAAGGAGCAGGCGGAGAAGGCCGAGGCCCGCGCGCAGGAGGTCGCCGACGAGCACGCGCACGAGGCGCACCGCACCCGCGTCGAGGCCGAGTCCGAGGCCGTGGCGGCGGAGCGGGAGGCCGCTGAGCGATCGCAGGAGGCGCTCGAGCTCGCCGAGGCCAAGGACGCCGCGCGCAAGCGGCGCTGACGACCGGGCCGCGGGTGCCGGGGGCCGGCACCCGCGGCTCCCGGCCGCGGGTGCCGCGGGGCTACCAGGCCCCGGGTTCGAACTCGGCGGCCATGTCCCGCCACGCCACCGGCTCGGCGCAGTGCGCGCACGTCAGGCGTGGTTCGGCGGGATGTCCGCAGCCGCGGTGGACGAGCCGGACCGGGGGCACGTCGTTCTCGTAGCGGTCGCCCCAGCCGATCAGGGCGACCAGGACCGGGTAGAGGTCGGCCCCCTTGGTGGTGAGCCGGTACTCGTGGCGGACCGGCGCGTCCTCGTAGCGCACCCGCTCGAGGACGCCCTCGTCGACGAGGACGCGGAGCCGATCGTTGAGCACGTTGGCGCCCAGGCCCAGCTTCGTCCGGAAGTGCTCGTAGCGCCGGTGCCCGCGGAAGCACTCGCGCAGGATCATCATCGTCCAGCGTTCGCCGATCACCGACCACGTCCGCGCCACCGAGCAGTAGACGTTGCCGAGCTCGTCGTGCTTCACGTCGGTCAGCCTAGGACTCTTTTCGAGTCCCAGCAGCTTGCGGGCTCGTCACCGGCCTGGCTACCGTCGGACTCGATCCGAGGTCGACGACGATGCGGGAGGCCGACGTGCCCTTCTACCAGTTCACCGTTCCCCAGGGCGACGCGACGCTGGAGCACAAGGCCGAGGTGGCCGCGGCGGCGACGAAGGTGCACTCCGAGGTCACCGGCGCCCCCGGGGCGTACGTGCACTGCTCCTTCGTGGAGGTCCCGCCGGGCAGCATCTTCGTCGCGGGCGAGCCGGTGACCGGGCCTCGCCTGGTCGGCCTCATTCGCTCCGGTCGTTCCGCCGAGGTGAGGGGACGGCTGCTGCACGGGCTCGCCGACGCCTGGTGCGAGATCACCGGCAACGCCAAGGAGGACGTCGCGATCTTCCTGCACGAGGTGCCCGGCGCGAACGTCCTGGAGGACGGGGCGATCCTGCCCGAGGCCGCCGACGAGGCCGGGGCGATCTCCTGAGTCGGCTCCACCTCCGCCTCTATTCCCCCTCCCCTTCGGTGATCATCAGCACCTGGGGCAGGTCAAGCCGCCCCAGAACCTGCCCTGTGTGCCCCTGATCAACGCGGCGGGGGCCCGAGCCGCCGGCCACCCCTCCATCCGATGATCATCAGCACCTGGGGCAGGTCAAACCGCCCCGGAACCTGCCCCGCGTGCCCCTGATCACGGAGCGGGAGTGTGCCTCGCGCCCGGTCGCCGCTGGGACGACCGCTCGGCGCGCCTTCCTGAGACCGAGCCGCGGCACTCGGTCCAATCCGCTGCGCAGAACGGCACCCAGACGGGGTATCCGTCGCGCCGGAGCGGCCCGTGGGCGCACCCGTCGTCGTCCGGCTCTCAGCTACGGGCGACGGCTCGGCGACGGCTCCTAACGTTCCGCCTCGTG
>NZ_JBVPVA010000907.1:0-2836 GCF_055612215.1 Actinomycetospora sp.
GCCGTCGTCGTCCGTCCGCGGCGCGACGGCCGGGGCGGGTGCCCGGGCCGGCCCGTCGCCCGGCGCCGTGACCTGCGGTGCCGGCGCGTGGACCTGGCTCGCCGGCGGGGGCGCGCCGTCGGAGTCCTCGCCGTGCCCGGCCCCGCTGAACACCAGGACGAGACCGACCACCGCGGCCGCCACCGCGAGCGCATTGCCGATCCGGTTCTTCGTCAGCACGGCGACGTCGCCTCCCTGGCGTGGACACCCCCGCCGTCGGCGTGACGGCGCCCACAGCCTCCGTGGGCGACCGGAGATCCGTCAAGGAAGGTCGCGGTCGGGCAGGAATCGAGAAGCCCCGCGGGCCACGTTCCTCCTACGGTCGGGGCAGGAGGAGATCATCAGCCCTGGGTGGCGACGCCGACGGACCGGCGATCGCCACCCAGGTCTGTTGATCATGTGGAGCGGGGCCGGGTGGTACGCGGACGGTCGGACCGTCGGGTGCGACGTCGATCGGGCTCCACGACGATCCCGACATACTGGTCGGGGCGCAGGGGCCGCACGGGGCGAGGGAGAGACACGATGAGCACCGCCACCAGGACGGACGTCGGGGCACCGCACGCCGCCGACGGGCACGACCTCATCCGCGTGCTCGGGGCCCGCGAGAACAACCTGCGCGACATCAGCGTCGAGCTCCCCAAGCGGCGTCTCACCGTGTTCACCGGGGTCTCCGGCTCGGGCAAGAGCTCGCTGGTGTTCTCGACGATCGCCGCCGAGTCCCAGCGCCTGATCAACGAGACCTACTCGAGCTTCGTGCAGGGCTTCATGCCGACGATGGCCCGCCCCGACGTGGACGTCCTCGACGGCCTGACCACCGCGATCATCGTCGGCCAGGAGCGCATGGGCGGTGACCCGCGCTCGACGGTCGGCACCGCCACCGACGCGGGCGCGATGCTGCGGATCCTCTTCAGCCGGCTCGGGGAGCCCCACATCGGCTCGCCCCAGGCGTTCTCGTTCAACGTCGCCTCGATCAGCGGAGCCGGGGCGGTGAACCTCCAGAAGGGCGGCCGCACCGTCAAGGAGCGCCGCGAGTTCAGCATCACCGGCGGCATGTGCCCGCGCTGCGAGGGCCGCGGCTCGGTCTCCGACATCGACCTCGGCGCGGTCTACGACCCGGACCGCTCGCTCGACGAGGGCGCCATCACGATCCCCGGCTACAGCATGGACGGGTGGTACGGCCGCATCTTCAAGGGCTCCGGGTACTTCGACCCGCAGAAGCCGATCGGGAAGTACACGAAGCGCGAGCTGGACGACCTGCTCTACCGGGGGCCCACCAAGATCAAGGTCGAGGGCATCAACCTCACCTACGAGGGGCTGATCCCGAGGATCCAGCGCTCGATGCTGTCCAAGGACGTCGACTCCCTCCAGCCCCACGTCCGGGCGTTCGTCGACCGCGCCGTCGTCTTCGCCACCTGCCCGGAGTGCGACGGGACGCGCCTGACGGAGGCCGCGCGGTCGTCGCGCGTCCGGGGACTGAACATCGCCGAGGCCTCCGCGATGCAGGTCTCCGACCTCGCCGACTGGGTACGGGGCATCGAGGAGCCGACCGTGGGGCCGCTGCTCGCGACCCTGCGCGACACCCTCGACTCGTTCGTCGAGATCGGCCTGGGCTACCTCTCCCTCGAGCGCCCGGCCGGCACGCTCTCCGGCGGCGAGGCGCAGCGCGTCAAGATGGTCTCCCACCTCGGGTCCTCGCTCACCGACGTCACCTACGTCTTCGACGAGCCCACGATCGGCCTGCACCCCCACGACATCGCGCGGATGAACGGCCTGCTGCTGCGGCTGCGCGACAAGGGCAACACCGTGCTCGTCGTCGAGCACAAGCCCGAGACGATCGCGATCGCCGACCACGTCGTCGACCTCGGCCCCGGTGCGGGCACCGAGGGCGGCACCGTGCAGTTCGAGGGCACCGTCGAGGGCCTGCGGACCAGCGGGACGATCACCGGCCGGCACCTCGACGACCGCGCCGCCCTCAAGCCGAGCGTGCGGACGCCGGCGGGGGCTCTCGAGGTGCGCGGCGCCTCGACCCACAACCTGCGCGGCGTCGACGTCGACCTCCCGCTCGGGGTGCTCCTCGCGCTCACCGGGGTCGCGGGCTCCGGCAAGAGCTCGCTCGTCATGGGCTCGGTCGCGGGTCGCGACGGCGTCGTGGTCGTCGACCAGACCCCGATCCGCGGCTCGCGGCGCAGCAACCCGGCGACCTACACCGGGCTCCTCGAGCCGATCCGCAAGGCGTTCGCCAAGGCCAACGGCGTCAAGCCCGCACTGTTCAGCGCGAACTCCGAGGGCGCCTGCCCGAACTGCAACGGCGCCGGCGTCGTCTACACCGACCTCGCGATCATGGCGGGCGTCGCCACCACGTGCGAGGTGTGCGGCGGGAAGCGCTTCTCGGCCGACGTGCTCGAGTACACCTTCGGGGGCAAGGACATCAGCGAGGTGCTCGCGATGTCCGTCGCGGAGGCCGAGGCGTTCTTCGGGGCGGGGGAGGCGCGGACGCCGGCGGCGCACACGATCCTGGGCCGGCTCGCTGACGTCGGGCTCGGGTACGTCCGGCTCGGGCAGCCGCTCACCACGCTGTCCGGCGGCGAGCGCCAGCGCCTCAAGCTCGCCACCCACCTGTCCGACAAGGCCGGCGTCTACGTCCTCGACGAGCCCACGACGGGTCTGCACCTCGCCGACGTCGAGGCGCTGCTCGGGCTGCTCGACCGGCTGGTGGACTCGGGGCGCTCGGTGATCGTGATCGAGCACCACCAGGCCGTCATGGCGCACGCCGACCGGATCGTCGACCTCGGGCCCG
>NZ_JBVPVA010000026.1:0-1746 GCF_055612215.1 Actinomycetospora sp.
GATGGGACTTCCTACCCGCCGTCAAGAGCACGATAGGGGTTGAGGGGCCTCAGTCCGCCCTGACGAGAGGTGCGCCGCCCCGATCCCGTCGAACATAGCGCCGTGCTCGCGCCGTCCAGGACGCTGCGCGCCGGCGCGGGGCGCCGGTGCCGCTACGCGGCCTCCTGGACCGCGCTTGCGCGCGGCGCTCGGCCGGGGGCCGGTCGGGACGAAGGGATGGCGGTCCCGATCGAACCAAGGGATGGCCTTGGGACGGCCTTGGCCTACACCGCCTTCGCCGCGCCGTGGTCGGGGTCGAACAGGACCCGACGCCGCAGCATGGCGCAGGCGACCCCGAGCAGCCGGTCGGCGACGCCGCGCAGGGCTCGGCCGTAGGAGTGGCCGCGCGCCCGCAGGGCCTCGTAGCGGCCGCGGCTCTTGGGGTCGTGTTGCACGGCCACGCGGGCCCAGTGGAACACGGCCTGGCGCAGCCGGTCCTGGGCGGCGTAGCGCATCGTGACGACGCAGGTCTTGCCGCTGCGCTTGGTCACCGGCGCCACGCCGGACAAGGTCCTGAGCGCGGCGTGGTCCCTGCGGGCGATCGGCCCGGCGGCCTCGGTCAGCAGGGCGGCGAGCGTGACCGTGCCCACCCCGGGCAGCGAACTCAAGATCGCCGCGTCGCCGGGGTTGCCGCCCTCCGCGGCGGACGCGCTCTCGGTCAGGGCGGCGCAGAGCCGTTCGAGCGTGCGCTCGGCCCGCCGGAACTCCTCGTTGGCCAGGCGCAGGCGGGCCACGAGGGAGCGCAGGTGCAGGACGGCGGCCCCGGCGACGCCCGCGGCCACCTTGATCGCGGGCTGGCGTAGCACGCCGAGCGCCGCTTCGGCGTCGAGCCTGCGGACGCGGTGCCGCCGGAGCAGTTCGGCGACGTTCGCCTCGCCCAGGCGCGTCGCCTCGGCCGGGGTCGGCGCCATCTCCCACAGCGCCAGCACCCACTCGGCCGCGACGTCGTCGGCGAGCTCCAGCAGCTGCGGGTAGTAGCGCCAGAGTTGCTGGCGGACGCGGTTGGCCAGGCGCACGCGCTCCCCTTGCAGCTCCTCGGCCAGGCGCGACCACTCGCGCAGCTCGACGATGGCGGGGTCGCCGGCCCGCACGGGGCGGAACAGCTGCGGGTCGGTGCGCACCCCCGAGGCCGCGACCCGGGCGTCGCGCCGGTCGTCCTTGGCACCCGCCACGCTGAACCGGTCGCGCAGGCGCTCGAGTTGCTTGGGGTTGATCGCGTACACGGCGAAGCCGCGGTCCAGCAAGGCGTCCACCACCGGCCCGTGCGGCACCTCGATCGCCACCGCCACCGCGCCCGGGTCGCCGGCCACGGACGCCAGCCAGTCGCACAGGGCCGCCAGGCCCGCGCCGCCGTGCGCGTACGCCCGCTCGCCCACGACCTTCCCGGCGGCATCGAGCAAACAGGCATGATGCCGCTCCGAGCCCCAATCGACGCCGGCGAACCAGCGCGTCGTCTCGTCGTCAACCATGGTCCTTGCCCCCCCGTGTCACACGAGCCGCCACGACGCCTGCCGGTCCCTGTACTGGCGCTCGAAGGCGCGACTTCCTACCGGGCGTCCGCCGTGGCCAGCCCGCCGGGGCACATGTCCCATCATGGTGCTCGGGGCACGAGGTGGACGGTGGTCGCTCCCGACGGGCCGGCTCGCCCGGCCAGCTTATGACGCGTGCCGACCAGACGCTCTGGAGGGTACAGGGTGGACGGCCCCC
>NZ_JBVPVA010000032.1:0-3537 GCF_055612215.1 Actinomycetospora sp.
TGGTGTCGCGGTCGGCGAGCAGGGCGCGCAGGCCGGAGAGCTGCTCGGCGAGCCGCGAGAGCGACGCGGCCGCCGCGTCCCACTTCGCGACCTGCGCCCCGCTGCCGGCCAGGCCCGCGAGGACCCCGCGGACCGCGCGCCGGTGCGCCGGGAACAGCCGCTCCAGGTAGCCGCCGAACGCCTCGGGCAGGCTGAGCAGCCGGAGGGTCTCGGCCGTCGGGCCGCAGTCGACGACGACGACCTCCCAGGGGCCGTCCGTCGTCGCGCGCCGGACCTGCTCGAGCGCCAGCAGCTCCTCGACGCCGGGCAGCACGGTCAGCTCGTCGGCCACGAGCTCCTCGACGCCGGCGCCGGCCAGCAGCGTCCGCAGCTGCGCGCGCAACGGCTCCCACGCCTCGTCGACGAGCACCCGGGTGTCGACGTGCGCCGCGAACAGCCCGGGCAGCGTCGCCGCGACCTCGGTGGGTTCGGCGCCGAGGTCGGTACCGAAGGCGTCGCCGAGCGAGTGGGCCGGGTCCGTCGAGAGCACGAGGACCTTGCGGCCCGCGCGCGCGAGCGCCACCGCGGTCGCGGCGGCGGTCGTGGTCTTCCCGACGCCGCCCTTGCCGGTGAAGAGCAGGACGCGCACTAGCTCTCCACGCGACGCTTGAGGCCGCTCAGCGCCGTGTCCATGATCCGCTTCTCGGCACGTCGCTTGATCATCCCGGGCATGGGCACCGCCAGGTCGACGGACAGGGTGTAGGTCACGGTCGTCTCCTTCTCGGAGCCCTCGAGCCGGTACCGCCCGCGCTGGCCGCGCTGCATCTGACCCGAGACGAGGTCCCAGGTGACGCCGTCGTCGACCCAGTCGTAGGCGAGCACGTAGGTGTCCTTGATCGGACCGGCGTCCAGGGTGAACCGGACCTGCTCGGGTCGGCCCTCGTCGTCGTTCGTGAGGACCTTCGCGGACGTGATCGAGTCCGCCCACTCCGGGTAGGCGGGGAAATCGCGGATCACCTCGAGCACGGTCGCCGGAGCGGCCGCGATGGTGATGGACTGCGTGGACTCGTCCGCCATGGCGCGGAAGGTTACCGTCGCGCCCGGACGCGACCCTCCCCGCCGTCACCCAGGCCACGTCCGATGCATCTCACGCGTGATGATGCCCCTGGTCGCCGGACGGCGTCACCAGCGCACGGCGGCCGCGGTCTCCCGGCGGCGGAAGTGCCCCACGTTCACGCACTCGGTGTGACCGATCCGGACACGCGGCGTGAGCGGGGCGTGGACGTGGCCGAAGAGCGCGAGCCGGGGCCGGTGCGCGCGCACGTGCTCGAGCAGGGCCGGCGAGGTCAGTTCGTGGGTGCGGGCCACGACGTCGTAGGCGAGCTCGGCGACCGCCGGCGGTGCGTGGCTGCAGAGCACGTCGACCGGGCCGAGCGCCTCGACGGCCGCGGTGTACTCCCCCGCCTCGCGCATGTAGGCGCGGAACACCCCGGGTCGGGGTTGCCGTCCGGCGGGCAGCGGCACCCCGCCGACGAAGCCGACGCGGTGCTCCCCGATCTCGACGACCTCGCCGTCGACCGCCCGGACCTGCGGGTGCGCGGCGAGGAACTCCGGCCACATCGCGGGGACGTCGACGTTGCCCGGGATCAGCCAGACCGGGACGCCGAGGCCCCCGAGCACCGCGAACATCTGCTCGTAGCGACGGTGCACGGCCGCGTCCACCAGCGCGGCCGGGTCGTCGACGTCGGCCCAGAGCGCGCGGGTGTACTCCCCCAGCGCCCCCGGACCGCCCTCGGCGCGCAGCCGCGCGAACTCCACCGTGGCGTCCGGCCCGAGGATCTCGGCGAGGATCCCGAGTGTCGGCTCGTCGTAGTCGACGAAGTCGAGCAGGTCACCGAGGACGAGCAGGGCCTCGGCGCCGTCGGCCGCCCGGGCCAGGGCGTCGGCGTTGCCGTGGACGTCGGAGACGACATGCGTGAGCACGGTCCGGCACTCGTTCTCTCTGCTCGCCGGTTCAGGCCCGCGCCGACGCGGCCGCGACCGCGGGCTCGCCCGGACGGCGCCCGTGCTCGAGGGCGTCCTTCAGCCCGAAGGCGATCGCCTTGGCCGCGCGCTGGCGGCGCAGCGCCTCGCGCGCCGGGCCCGAGCGGCCCCGCAGCGCCCGGCGGGCCGGCGCCCCCTCGGCCCCGGGGGCAGGGTCGACGCGCAGGAACCAGTGCAGCAGGGTGCCCTCCTCGCCGCCCGCCTCGTCGCCCGTCCCCGGGCCCAGGACCACCGGCTCGCACCAGACCTCGGCGCTGCCGACCCACCGGCCGGTGACCGACCAGCGGATCCCCGCCTCGCCGCGGTCGGCGAAGACGGTGAGCTCGAGGTCGGGCCAGTAGCGGCGCCACTGCTGCGGGTCGGCGAACGCGGCGGCCACCTCGGCCCGCCCGGCCAGCACGAACGTCTCGTCGATCACGTCCAGGGCGGCCACGACCCCAGCCTGCCCGACGATCACCTGCTCCGCACCGGCAGCCCGCCCTGTGCAGGGGTTTCGTCGGTTACCTGGGGGTAGTGACGGAGCGGCGCACCGCCCTAGGCTGCGCGGACCGGGGGTCGTCGAGGACCTCGGGCGACGCGAGAGGGTGTGTTCGGGGTGCAGGAGTACAGCGTGCCGGCGGCGGCGAAGGTGGCGGACGACGACCGACTCACCGACGCGGTGTGGGCCAACGCCGACGAGCACCCGGACGAGGTCGCCTACCGCCGCGCCGTCGGCGACGAGTGGACCCCGGTCACCTTCGGAGAGTTCCGCGACGAGGTCGTCGCGGTCGCGAAGGGCTTCGTCGCCGCGGGCCTGCAGCCGGGCGACCGGGTCGGGATCGTCGCCCGGACCCGCTACGAGTGGACGCTGCTCGACTACGCGCTCTGGGCCGCGGGCTGCGCCGGCCTGCCGATCTACGAGACGTCGTCGGCCTCGCAGTACGAGTGGTGCCTGTCGAACTCCGGGGCCCGCGGCGTGATCGTCGAGACCGACGAGCACCGCCGCACCCTCGAGGAGGTGACCGCGTCGCTGCCCGACCTCGTGCACGTGTGGCAGATCGACGGCTCCTCCCCGGCGGTCGACGCCCTCAAGGAGGGCGGCGCCGACGTCTCCGACGCCGACCTGGAGGCCCGCCGCACCGGCGTGCGGGCCGACGACCTGGCCACGCTCATCTACACCTCGGGCACCACCGGGCGCCCCAAGGGCTGCGAGATCACGCACCGCAACCTGCTGTTCGAGGTCCGCGCGGCCGGCGACGTCTTCGGCACCCTGATGGAGCCCGGCAACTCGACGCTGCTCTTCCTGCCGCTGGCCCACATCTTCGCCCGCGTCGTGCAGATCGCCGCCCAGGAGCACCGCTACGTGATCGGCCACTTCGCCGACACCTCGCGGCTCTCGGCCGAGCTGCCCCGCTTCAAGCCCGACTTCGTCCTCTCGGTGCCGCGCGTGTTCGAGAAGGTCTACAACTCGGCCAAGCAGAAGGCCTACCAGGGCGGCAAGGGGCGGATCTTCGAGCTCGCCGAGTCGACCGCGGT
>NZ_JBVPVA010000062.1:0-2230 GCF_055612215.1 Actinomycetospora sp.
TGATGACGTACCCGCTGGCGCCGGCGAGGACGGCGTCGAACATGGCCTGCTCGTCGGTGTAGGAGGTCAGCATCAGGCACCGCAGCTCGGGCATCCGCGACCGCAGCTCCCGGCACAGCTCCACCCCGGTGCCGTCGGGGAGCCGCACGTCCAGCACCGCGACCTCGGGGTTCAGCGCGGGGACACGGGCCAGTGCCTCGGCGACGCTGCCGGCGTCGCCGATGACCTCGAGGTCCTCGTGGGCACCGAGGAGGTCGGCCACCCCGCGGCGGACCACCTCGTGGTCGTCGACCAGGAACACCGTCGTCATCGTTCGTCCGCCTCCGTGCTCGGGGATCGGCGGCCGCCGGCCGCGTCGGGGGCTTCGGTGGTCCCGAGTGGGACCCACCACGTCAACCGGGTGCCGGGCCCGACCGGGCGTCGTGCGACACGGGCGTCGCCGCCCGCGGCTCGGGCGCGGGCCGCGAGGTTGGCCAGTCCGCTACGGGCGACCGTCCCGGGGATGCCGCTCCCGTCGTCGACGACCTCGACCGCGAGGGTCGAGTCGACCGACACGGTGACCGTGACCTGGGTCGGGGCGGCGTGGCGGAGCGCGTTGCTGACGCCTTCGCGCACCACCGCCTCGACGGCGACCGCGAGGTCCTCGGGCACCTGCTCGACGTCACCGGACACCCGCACCACCGGCCTGACGCCGGAGTCCGCCGACATCTCGTCGGCGGCGGCCATGACGCGTGCCGCGAGCCGACTGCCGCCGCGGGCCGTGTGCAGATCGAAGATCGAGGTGCGGATGTCGCGGATGATCGCGTCGATGTGGTCCACCGCCTCGTCCACGCGGCGCGCGGCGTCGGAGACGGGCAGCCGAGCGTGCGCGGCCTGCAGCCCGAGCCCGAGCGCAAACAGGCGCTGCAGCACGTGGTCGTGCAGATCGGCGGCGATGCGTTCGCGATCGGAGACGACGTCGAGCTCGCGGCGCGCCCGCTGCGACTCCGCGTGGCGCAGCACCAGGGCGGCCTGGTCGGCGAAGGAGGCCAGGATCGACAGGCCGTCGTCACCGGCCGACGCCGCCCACCCGTCCACGCCCGCCACGATGAGCACACCGCTCATCTCCGCGCCGCCACGCATCGGCACGGCGAGCCCGCGACCCTCCCCACCGGCCTGCGGGAGCAGGACGAGCTCCTCGACGACCTGGGGTGTACCGGTGTGCCCGACGGTGCCGAGCACCGTGCCCCGCACCGGCAGCCGGCTCCCCGCCGGATACCGCCCGTCGAGTCCGACGGACACCGTCACCCGCACCGGTTGCTCGTCGTCCGGCGACGTCCGGGGATGGGTGGTGATCAGGGCACCGGAGGCGCCCATGAGTTCGGCGGCGCGCTGGGCGACCAGCACGAGCGCCTCCTCCGGGTCCGCCCCGGCGAGCAGCGTCGTCGTGATCTCCCCGGACGCCTCCAGCCAGCGCTGCCGCAGCCGGGTCTCGGCGACCAGCCGCTGGGTGGCGTCGTGCAGCCGCGCGTTCTCCACGGCGATCCCGGCGGCGGCGGCGAGGACGCTCGTCACGTCCTCGTCGTCGCCGGTGAAGGGTCCGACCCGCTTGTCGGTGAGGTAGAGGTTGCCGAGGACCCGGCCCCGCACCCGCACCGGGACGCCGAGGAACGACCCCATCGGCGGGTGACCGGCCGGGACCCCCACGGAGGCGGGGTGCTCGCGGAGGTCCTCCAGGCGCAGCGGCACCGGATGACGGATCAGCTCCCCGAGCAGCCCGCGACCGGTCGGCAGGGGTCCCAGCGCGGCCCGGCCCGCGTCGTCGAGCCCCACGGTGACGAAGCGGGCGAGCCCGCTGCCCTCCTCGTCGAGCAGGCCGAGGGCGCCGTAGCGGGCGTCGACGAGGTCGACCGCCTCGTGGACGACCCGCGCCAGCGTCTCCTCGAGGTCCAGCCCGTCCGTCACGGCCATCATCGACTGCAGCAGCCGGTCCGCCCGGAGTGCAGCGGTCGGCTCCAAAGCCCTGGTGGACCCGACGGCCCGGTCGAGCCGGGGCCCGCGTGTCGCCTCCCGGATGGTCGCCCCCCGCGTCGTCGAGAACCGTCGGGCACGCACCCGATGGCCCGATCGTGGGGGAACCGTGATCGAAGCGCCAGGGTCGAAGGTCCCGCACGATCGCCCCACTGCCACCCGCCACACGCCCCCCGGTGCTCCCCGGCTGACGCGTGCGGTGGACGAGGCCCCCACCTGC
>NZ_JBVPVA010000079.1:0-21540 GCF_055612215.1 Actinomycetospora sp.
CCGCAGCACCCCCGCCCGGAGCACGCCGGGGAGCACTCCGACCCGCAGCGCTCCGGCCCTGTTCCTGACCGCAGAGCGCCGCAGCCACCTCGACGGCGAGCCCGGGCGCGCCGTCCCCTCCCGGCGAGCCCACGACCGGGCACAGCCGCAGACCGCGCACCCGAGCCCCCCGCGGGAAGCCCGGCGCCGCCCGCGCGAGCCCCGACCGCACCCGCTCGACGAGGGCCGCGGGGCACCGGCGGGCGAGGTGCGCGAACGGGCGCCGGCCGTCGAGGACCTCGGCGACCGCCGTCAGGAGCCCGACGGCCAGCGGCCCGACCTGCGCGGCGGCCGCCTCCAGCGCGGCCTCCCACGCGGGACCGCCCGCCACGTCGGCCACGTCCGCCTCGGCGTCGTCCCGGACCACCGGCGGGTCCTCGACGGGCGCCGGAGGGAGCCCCGCCTCGGCGAGCACCTCGACCAGGGGTCGCAGCTGCGGGAGCGGTCGGCGATCCATCCGCCGGGCGCGCGCGGGCGTGACCGTCGGCGGCGTCGTCACCGGGTCGCGCGGACGCAGCAGCGTGGACCCACGAGGCACCGCCCCGGGTCCGCCTCCCACCGGCTCCGGGACGACCTCGCTCGTCGCCACGCTCATGGCCCGCTCCTCCCGTCGTCGCCACCCGAGACCGGCGCGGCGGGAGGAGTCCGCGACCGTTGCCGAAACTAGGCGAGGGCGCGACCGCGCGGGGGCCGTTCCGCGAGATCCGCCGGATTCCGCCGACGGCCCGGGTCGATCAACGCCGCTCTCCTGACGTCCGGGAAGGGGAGCACGCCGAGAGGGGGACTTCTCTGACGTCAGCGGCGGGCCAGCTCGAAGCAGGCCAGGGTCGCCGCGCACGCGGCGTTCAGCGACTCCACGCCAGCCGCCATCGGCACCACGACGGTGTCGTGCAGCTCGCCGCGGACGTCGTCGGTCAGCCCGTCGGTCTCGCCGCCGACCACGATCGCCACCCGCGGCGGCAGCTCCACCGCGAACAGCGACGACCGGCCGGCGCCGTCGAGGCCCAGCAGCACGAACCCGGCCTCCGCCAGCGCCGCGAGCCCCGCGGCCGCCGTCCCCGAGCGCAGCACCGGCGCGTGGAACGCCACCCCGGCCGAGGCCTTGACCACGAGCGGGTCGATCGACGGGGCGCCGCGCCGCGGCAGCAGCACACCGTCGAGCCCCGCCGCCGTCGCCGAGCGCAGGATCATCCCGACGTTGGCCGGGTTCGTCAGGCCGTCGAGGACCAGCACGCGCGCCGGGTCGTCCGGGCCCAGCGACGCCACGAACCGCTCCACGGTCCGCATCCCCGGCGCGACCACGTCGGCGATCACGCCCTGGTCCTGGCGCCCGTTCCCGGCGAGCACCTTGACCCGCTGCGCCGATGCCCGCCGCACCGGGATCCCGCGGGTCCTCGCCGCCTCGAGCAGGGGCCGGACCGCGCGGGGGTCGGCGCCCTCGGCGAGCACCACCTTGTCGACCTCCAGCGCCGGGTCCGAGAGCGCCTCGAGCACCGGCTTGCGCCCGTAGACGGTGACGAACCGGTCCTTGGGCGACGGGCCGGAGGGCTCGTCGGTGGACGCCTCGGGTGGCGTCGCGGGTGGCTGGGAGGGGGACATCACTGTGCACTCTCGCAGACGGGGCCCGACCGGGGGTCGTGCGAGGATCGGGGTCATGCCGGACCGCCTCTCGGCCCTGGACGCCTCCTTCCTCTACATGGACCAGCCGACGACGCCGATGCACGTCGGGAGCGTCGCCGTCTTCCGCAAACCCCGCTCCGGCTTCGACTACGAGCGCCTCGTCGAGCTCATCGGCGCTCGGATCAGTCTCGTCCCGCGGTACCGCCAGAAGATCCGTCAGGTGCCCGGCGGGGTCGCCCGGCCGGTGTGGGTCGACGACACCGAGTTCGACGTGACCTACCACGTCCGCCGCTCCGCGCTCCCCGCCCCGGGCACCGACCGCGCGCTCAACGAGCTCGTCGCGCGCCTGATGTCGCGCCCCCTCGACCACACCCGCCCGCTGTGGGAGATGTACCTGGTCGACGGCCTGTCCGGCGGGCGGGTCGCGATCATCGCCAAGACCCACCAGGCCATGGTCGACGGGATCGCGTCGATCGACATCGGCCAGGTCGTCCTCGACGACACCCCCGAGGGCCGCGAGGACCCGGTCGACACCTGGACCGCCCGTCCCGAGCCGACCCCGTGGAAGCTGGTCCTCGACGCGGTGGGCGAGGCCGTCGCCCGCCCCGGCAACGCCGTCGAGGCCGCCCGCGCCGCGGTGCGGGACGCCACGGACACCGTCGCGCAGGTCGCGGGGGTCGCCGGCGGGCTGCTCTCCGCCGTGCGCACCGCGGTCCGCCCCGCGCCGACCAGCCCGCTCAACGTGCCGATCTCCACGCAGCGCCGCTTCGCCCACGCGCGCACCGACCTCGACGACTACCGGCGCGTGCGCCGCGCCCACGGCGGCACGATCAACGACGTCGTCCTCACCGTGATCTCCGGGGCGCTGCGCAACTGGCTGCTCTCGCGCGGCGCGTCGGTGACCCCGTCGACGGTGATGCGCGCGATGGTGCCGCTGTCGGTCCGGGGCGAGGCCGAGGCCACCGGCGCGATCAACGGCGCCGGGCTGCTCGGCAACCGCATCGCTTCCTACCTGGTCGACCTGCCGGTCGGGGAGCCGAACCCGGTGCTGCGGATGCACCACGTCGCGCACGCGATGCGCGAGCACAAGCAGTCCGGGCAGTCGGTGGGGGCGAACGCGCTGGTGCAGGTCGGCGGCTTCGCGCCCCCGACGCTGCACGCGCTGGGCGCCCGTGCCGCGAGCGGGCTCTCGCGGCGGCTCTTCAACGTCGTCGTCTCCAACGTGCCCGGCCAGCAGCACCCGCTCTACGCGGGCGGCGCGCGGATGCTCGAGATGTACCCCGTCGTGCCACTGGCGAAGGGGCAGTCCCTCGCGGTCGGTCTGACGTCCTACGACGGCGGGGTCTTCTACGGCTTCAACGCCGACCGCGACGCGATGGCCGACGTCGACGAGTTCGGCGACCTGGTCGCCGAGGCCCTCACCGAGCTGGTCGCGACGGTGCCGCGATGACGGCCACGACCACCACGACCGCGGCCGGGCCGGTGACGCGCGGAGGCCTCCGGTGAGCGCCCCCCGCACGCCGTCGCGTCGCGGCCTCGTGATCGGCACCGGCGGGTCGCTGGGCTACGCCTGGGCCATCGCCGCGCTCTCGACGTGGCAGCAGGCGACCGGGCTCGACGCCCGCGACGCCGACGTCGTCGTCGGGACCTCCGCGGGGTCGATCATCGCCTCCGCCCTGGCCAGCGGCGTCGCCGTCGACGACCTCGTGGAGCACCTGCTCGACCCGCCCCCGCGCCCGTCGTCGTCGGGCGGGTCCCGGCCCCGACGCCGCGGCGCCCGCGGCGGGCTGCCCCCGCTGCCGCGGATGGGGCCCGGCTCGGTGCGGCTCCTCGGCCGGATCGCGCGGGCGCCCCGCCGGTTCCCGCCGCTCGCGGTCGCCTCGGCGCTGCTGCCGGTCGGGCGGGCCGACACGTCCGGCGTCGTGAAGCTCGTGTCGTCCTTCGCCCCGGAGGCCTGGCCGGGCCCGCCGTCGGCGCCCGAGCTGCGCATCGTCGCGACGGACTACGACACCGGGGACCGGGTCCCGTTCGGCCGGCCCGGGGCGCCGCCCGCGTCGCCGGCCGACGCCGCGAGCGCGTCCTGCGCCGTCCCCGGGTGGTTCGCGCCGGTGCGGATCCACGGGCGGCGCTACGTCGACGGCGGGGTGTGCTCGGCGACGTCCGCGGACCTGCTGCTGGGGGCCGACGTCCCGCCGGTCGACGAGGCCCTGGTGCTGGTCCCGCTGGCCCGGCGCGGTCGGATCCGCCTGACCGGGGCGGGCGCGGCGGCCGACGGCCTGTTCCGTGGGATCGTCGGGGGCCGCAGCGCCCGCGAGATCGCGCGGCTGCGGACCGCGGGGCTGCGCGTCACCGCGCACGCGCCGGGACCGGAGGACCGCGCGGTGATGGGCTGGAACGTCATGGACGCCCGCCGGCAGCGCGAGGTCCTGCAGACGGCGCTGCGGACGACGGCGGCCTGGTGGTCGCGCACGGACCGGGACGAGACCGACGGTTTCACGGAAGGACACGGGTGAGGGTCTACGTACCGACCACGGTCGCGGGGCTGCGCAAGCTCCTCGCCGACGAGCAGGTGCAGCCGCTCTCGGGCACGGCGTTCGCGCTCACGCCGGGGCTGCGCGAGGCGTACACCGCGGGCGACGACGAGGAGCTGGAGTACGTCGCGATGACCGAGGCCGCCCGGGCCTCGCTGCGCCTGCTCGGCCCCGAGCTGGCCGACGACCCCGAGGCCCCCGCGCGGCGGGCGGTCGTGGCCGCGGACGTCGACGACGTGACGCTGCGCCCGGACCTCGACGCGGCCGTGGTGCGGGTGGCCGGCCCGATCCCGATGCGCCGGCTCGCGTCGGTGCACCTCGACCTCGCCGAGGCCGCCGACGCGGTGCGCGCCGCGGCGGCGGCGATCGACCGGGCCGACCTCGGCGACGAGGACGCCGAGCTCGCCGTCGGCGACGCCGAGGACCACGAGCTCGCCTGGTACGGCCTGCAGGAGCTGCCGTTCGTCCTGGACCTCGAGGGCCTGGCCTAGGTCCGGGACCCCGACGCGGTCCTGCGGCGGGCGAGGAACGCCGCGCCGGCGCGCTCGCCGTCGGCGATCAGGCCCCGCAGGAACGCCGGCGAGCGGTCGGCCGCGGAGGCGGAGTCCAGCGCCCGGTCCAGCTCGATGCGCTCGATGCCCACCTCCCGGTAGCTCGGGTCGGTCAGGGTGCCGGCCCGGACGAACCCGTTGATCCGCTCGATCGCGTCGATCTCCTGCTCGAGCGAGAGGTTGGCCGTGAGCTCGGCACGCCGGTCGGCGATGGCGCCGGGGGAGCGCGGCTCGGTGGTGATCGACCGGGGGAAGAGCTGGACGATCCAGATCGTGTCGAGGTCGAGCGCGGGGAGGTCGCGGATCGGCGGGTTCTCGGAGAACACGCCGTCCCAGTAGGCCCCGTCCTCGGTCTCCACGGCGCGGAAGAGTGTCGGGATGGCGGCGCTCGCGAGCACGGTGTCGACGGTGATCTCGCCGCGCCGGGAGTCGAAGCGCCGGAACTCCCCGCTGCGGACCTCGACCGCGCCGACCTGCAGCACCGGGCCCTCGTCGCGGGGCATCGCGGCGACGAGGCGGAAGTCGACCCAGCGCTCCAGCAGGTCGCGCAGCTGGGTGCGGGCCACCTCGGGGAAGCGGTAGGGGTCGAAGGCGAGCAGCGGCACGAGGTTGAGGTCGCGCAGGCGGACCAGGCCCACCTCGAGCGCGTTGGTCACCGCGTCCAGCGGCGAGGTGGCGGCGTTGTCGCGCCAGAACCCGTCGAGGAGCTCCACGGCACGCCGCGGCCCGCCGGTGCGCAGCCCGTACCAGGCGAGCAGCGCGCAGATCGCCCCGCCGGACGTCCCGGTGAACGCCACCGGCTCGACCTCGGGGGACTCCAGCAGCGGGCGCAGCACACCGGCGGTGAACGCCGTCTGGCTGCCCCCGCCCTGACAGGCGACGGCGACACGGACCACGGCGTCATGGTGCCCGCGAGGACCGACAGCCACGCGCGGCACCTCAGGGTCGGGCGGCGACCCGCGGTCCGTCCGGGGTCGACGGCATGCCCTTGCGCCACGCCGTGTAGCTCTGCAGCCGCCCGGCGCGCGGGCGGAAGAGCCACGGCCACGGGTGCACCTCGGCCGGCTCCAGCCGGGCGGCGAGCCGGCGGAAGCCCGGGACCGGCGCGAAGGTGACGGCCGGCCGGCGGTCCCCGAGCTCGTCGGGGACCGGGCCGCGGCGCAGCTCCACGGGCCGGCGGGTCGCGAGGTCGGCCAGGGTCTCGGTGAGGAAGACCAGCCGCTTGCCGGACAGGCGCAGCCGGCGCAGCAGCGGCTCGTCGAACACGAACACGGCGGGCACGTCGGGGTGAGCGGCCAGCGCGGGGTCGTCGTCCCCGAGGGACTCCGCGGTGAGCCAGACGGCGTCCACGTCGGTCGGGCCGGGTCCCGACGCCGGGCCCGCGGTCGCGTCGGGATCGCCGTCGCCCCGCAGCGACGCCGGGGGCTCGATCCGCTCGGTGCGCTGCTCGGGCGGCCAGTCCTGCACCGGGCAGTCGGTGTTGAGCACGCAGCCGGCGCACAGCTTCGGCGCGCGCTTCTCGACCTGGTGGCGGGAGAAGCCGTAGGCCTTGCCCGTCCCCGAGCCGACCGTCCACTGCCAGCCGAGCCGGTTGGCCGCGCGGGACCCGTCGAGCAGGTGGGTGAAGAACGCGTCCTCGCCGTCGCGCCAGCGGGCACCGGCGCGCACGGTCCACTGGCTGGAGAGCCACATCCGGGTCTGGTTGACCAGCCAGCCGTCGTCGTACAGCTCGGTGAGGTTCGCGTCCATACAGGCCATGTCGCGCGGCCAGGGGTCCTCCCAGGGCTCCGGGGGACGCGGGGGACGGGCCCGCAGGTCGTCGCCGAGCCGCCGCCCGAGTCGGGCGTACACGTGGCGGGCGTACTCCTGCCAGGCGAGCTCGTCGCGGTACTTCGTGCGGTCCCGCGGCGGGGCGTCGCCGACGTGGGCCCACAGCGCTGGCAGGGACAGCAGGCCGTGGCGGATCCACGGCGACATCCGAGAGGCGCCGCGCCGCTCGGGCGGCCAGACGTCGTTGCGGCGGCGGGCGTAGTCGGTGACGTCGAGGGCGTCGAGCGCGGCGTCGGCGGCGGTCTGCCCGCCGCGGAACGCGCCGGAGGCGGCCGGGGTGTCGCAGGTCAGGTCGCCGAGGTGGTCGCGGACGAAGGCGACGGCGGCGTCGGGACCGGGGTCCGGCACGGGGAGCTGCACACAGAGCAGTACCCGCATGTGCACGATGTTCGTCGCTGGAGCGACCAATTCCGTTCACATGCCCGGAGGGCACCCGTGCTCGACCGCGTCCACCGGCTCGCCGCCGGCCCCGACCGCCGCGTCCTGGGCATCGTCGGCGCGCCCGGCGCCGGGAAGTCCACCCTCGCCGCGGCGATCGGGGAACGGTGCGGGCAGGACCACCCGGGCCGCGTCGCCGTCGTCGGGATGGACGGGTGGCACCTCGCGAACTCGACGCTCGAGCGGCTCGGCCGCCTGGAGCGCAAGGGGGCGCCCGACACGTTCGACCCCGCCGGCTTCGTCACCTTCCTCGAGCGCTTCCGCACCGACACGACCGGCACGATCTGGGCGCCGGAGTACCGCCGGTCCGTGGAGGAGTCGATCGGCGGGGCGCTGGAGATCGCGCCGGAGGTGACCCTGCTCGTCACCGAGGGGAACTATCTGCTCCTCGACGACGCACCCTGGGACCGCATCCGGGGGCTGCTCGACGAGGCGTGGTTCCTCGCGCCCGACGAGGCCACGCGACGCGATCGGCTGATCGCCCGGCACGAGCAGGTCGGCCGGACCCACGAGGAGGCCGTCGCCCGCGCCGACGGCTCCGACGCCGCCAACGCCGCCGTGATCGCCCGCACGGCGCACCGGGCCGACGTCGTGTTCCCCGACGACTCCGTCGCGGGGATCCTCGGCCCGTGACCCTCCCCGTCCCCGGCCTGGCGTTCCTCGCCCACGTCGTCGTCGAGCTCGACGCCCCGCTCGACCTCGGTGTCACCGACGCCGGCCACCGCCGCATCGTCCCGATCGTCGGTGGCACGGTGACCGGTGAGCGCTTCTCCGGCGTCGTCGTCCCGGGTGGCGCGGACTGGCAGGTGATCCAGGCCGACGGCGCGACCACGATCGACACCCGCTACCTGCTCCGCGCCGACGACGGGGCCCTGGTCTACCTGCGGACCGCCGGCGTCCGCGCCGGGCCGCCGGACGTCCTGGCCGCGCTGGCACGCGGCGAGGAGCCCGACCCGTCGTCGTACTACTTCCGCGTCACCGCGACCTTCGAGACGAGCGCGCCGCAGCACGCCTGGCTGACCCGGGTCCTGACGGTGGCCGTGGCTCGCCGCCGGGCGTCGGCGGTGGTCTACGACGCCTACACGGTGACCTGAGTCAGATCTCCCAGGCGGGCGTGCGCAGCGCGGTCAGCACGCGCCGCAGCGCCGCCAGCCGCCCGGCCGACAGCGCCCCGGCCGCGACCAGCGGGTCCAGCGCGCACTCCGGGTCGGCCGGCGGCCCGAGGTGCGAGCAGCCCCGCGGACAGTTCTCGACGGCCGCCGCGAGGTCGCCGAACGCGGCCACGACGTCGTCGGGGGAGATGTGCGCGAGCCCGAAGGAGCGGATGCCGGGGGTGTCGACCACCCACCCCTCGTCGCCCGGCAGCGCCAGCGCCACGGCCGATGTCGACGTGTGCCGGCCCTTCCCGACGCCGGACACCACGCCCACGCTGCGCTCGGCGTCGGGCACCAGGACGTTGACCAGCGTCGACTTCCCGACCCCCGAGTGCCCGATCAGCGCCGACACCCGCCCGGTCACGACGTCGCGCAGGGCGGCCGGGTCCTCGTCGCTGCGGGTCACGACGATCGGCAGGTCCAGTTCGGTGTACTCGCCCGCGAACGCGGCCCCGCCGTCGTCGACGAGGTCGGCCTTGGTGAGGCACAGGACCGGGGTCAGGCCGCCGGCGTACGCGGCGACGAGGCAGCGGTCGACGAAGCCGGTCCGCGGGACCGGGTCGGCCAGCGCGGTGACGATGACCAGGTGCGAGGCGTTGGCGACGACGATCCGCTCGTAGGGGTCGGTGTCGTCGGCCGTGCGGCGCAGCACGCTCGTGCGCTCGGCCACGCGCACGATCCGCGCCAGGGTGTCGTCGTCGCCGGTGGTGTCGCCGACGAGGTCGACCCGGTCCCCGACGACGACCGGTGTGCGGCCCATCTCGCGGGCGCGCATCGCGACGATGCGGACGTGCGGCTCGTCGTCGGGGGCGCAGGTCCACCGGCCGCGGTCGACGCCGACGACCATCGCGGCGCGCGCGTCGGCGTGCTCCGGGCGGCGCTTCGAGCGCGGCCGGGTGCCCCGCCCGGGCCGGACCCGGACGTCGCTCTCGTCGTAGCGCCCCGCCGCGCCGCCGCGGGTCACGCCGGGATCCCCACCCCGAGCACGAGCGCGGGCCAGTCGGTGGCGAAGTCGGGGAGGGTCTTGGTGGTCGCGCTGACGTCGTCGATCTCCACGCCCGGCACGACGAGCCCGACCAGCGCCCCCGCGGTGGCCATCCGGTGGTCGGCGTAGGCGCCCCAGGGCCGCGTCGGCGCCAGGTCCGCGGACGGCTCCACGACGAGCCCGTCGTCGGTCTCGGCCACCCGCGCCCCGAGTGCGGCGGCCTCGGCGGCGAGCGCGGCGAGCCGGTCGGTCTCGTGGCCGCGGATGTGCGCGACCCCGCGCAGCCGGGAGCGCGCCCCGTCGCGGGCGGCGACGATCGCGAGCGCGGTGACGGTCGGGGTGAGCTCCCCGATCTCGGCGAGGTCCACGTCGACCCCGGCGAGGCGGCCGTCGCCGCGCACCGTCAGGCCGGCGTCGTCGATCGTCACCGTGCCGCCGAACGCCTCGAGCACCGCCCGCACCGCGCCGACCGGCTGCAGGTCGGGCCGGTCGGGCGCGGACCGCGGCCACCCCGCGACGGTGACCTCCCCGCCGGTGACCAGGGCGGCCGCGAGGTAGACCGCGGCGCCGGAAAGGTCGGGCTCGACGACGTGGCGCGCGGCCGGCGTGATCGGCCCGGGCGCGACCGCCCAGCGCGACGGACTCGTCCCGTGGTTCGCGGCGTCGGACACGGCCACGCCCGCAGCCCGCAGCATCGTCACGGTCATCGCGACGTGCGGCAGCGACGGCACCGCGCCCGGACCGCGATGGGTGACGGTGAGCCCGGCGTCGTACCGCGCACCGGAGAGCAGCAGGCCGCTGACGAACTGCGACGAGGCCGACGCGTCGACGGCCACCGCGCCACCGGCGACCCCGCCGCGGCCGAGCACGGTGAACGGCAGCCGGTCGGCGTCGGCGGGCTCGATCGCCACGCCAAGCCCGCGCAGGCCCTCGAGGACCCCGCCCATCGGCCGCGTGCGGGCGTGCGGGTCGCCGTCGAACTCCACCGGTCCGTCGGCGAGCGCGGCGGCCGGCGGGAGGAAGCGCATGACGGTCCCCGCGAGCCCGCAGTCCACGCGGGCGGCGCGCAGGTGGGCGGGTGCGGTGACGGCGACGTCGACGGTGCCGTCCCGGCCGGGGGTGATCGCCGTGGTGGCCCCGAGGGCGGCCAGGCCCTCGGCCATGAGCGTGGTGTCGCGGGAGCGGGCGGCGCCCTCGACGGTGCGCGTCGCGCCGTCCGTGGCGAGCGCGGCCAGCAGCAGGGCGCGGTTGGTGATCGACTTCGAGCCGGGGACCGCGACGGTGCCGCGGACCGGGCCCTCCGCGCGGGGTGCGCTCCAGGTGCTCACCGCGCCATTCTCGCGTGTCGGGGCCGCCGTCGGTGGGCGGTGGGAGGATCGGTGCCATGTGCGGTCGCTACGCCCTGGCCAAGGACCCGGCCGACCTGGCCGAGGAGTTCGACGCGCGCGACGCCACCGAGGGCCTCCGGATCGACACCCCCGAGTACAACGTCGCCCCCACACTGACGGTCCCCGGCGTCGTCGACCGGCACCCGCGCGACGACGAGGGCACGCCCGACCCGTCCTCGATCGAGCGGTCGCTGCGCGCGATGCGCTGGGGCCTGGTGCCGTCGTGGGCGAAGGACGAGTCGGTGGGCAATCGGCTGATCAACGCCCGCGCCGAGTCGCTCACCGAGAAGCCGGCGTTCCGCCGCGCGGCCGCCTCCCGCCGCTGCCTGCTCCCGGCCGACGGCTGGTACGAGTGGCTGCGCGACGGCGGGCACAAGGTCCCGTACTTCATGACGTACTCGCAGGAGTCCGGCCTCGCCGGGCACCCGCTCGCGCTGGCCGGGCTGTGGGAGACGTGGCGGCCGCGCTCCGCGGAGAAGGGGACCGCGCCGCTGGTGTCGGCGACCGTGGTCACGGTCGCGTCCGCGGGCCCGCTCACCGAGATCCACCACCGGATGCCGCTGGTGCTCCCGCGCGAGCGCTGGGCCGAGTGGCTCGACCCGGACCGCGAGGACGCCACGGCCCTGCTCGAGCCGTCGCTGGACCTGGTCACCGCGCTCGAGATGCGCCAGGTGTCCGCCAAGGTCAACAACGTGCGCAACCACGGCGCCGAGCTCGTCGAGGAGGTCCACGACCAGCCCGAGCAGCAGGGCCTCGACCTCGAGTCGGTCAACCCCTCGTGATCGGCACCGCCGACGAGCTGGAGGTCCCGACGCCGCACGGCCCGGCCCGGGTCGTGCTCGCCGTGCCCGCCGCCGTCGCCGGCCTGCTCGTCCTCGGCCACGGCGCGGGCGGCGGGATCGAGGCCCCCGACCTCCTCGCCGCCGTGGGCGCCGCCCCGGGCGACGTGGCCGTGGCGCGCGTCCTGCAGCCCTACCGCGTCGCGGGCCGGCGCGCCCCCGCGCCCGCCGCGCAGCTCGACGAGGCGTGGGCCGCGGTGCTGGCCGAGCTGACCCGCCGGTTCCCGGGCGTGCCCCAGGTCCACGGCGGCCGGTCGTCGGGCGCGCGGGTGGCGTGCCGGGGCGCCGTCGCGGCCGACCCGGCGCCCGCCGGGGTCCTCGCGCTGGCCTTCCCGCTGCTCGCGCCCGCCCGCAAGGACGGGACGCGCGCCGACCGCTCGCCCGAGATCGACGCGGTCGACGCGGCCCGGATCCCGGTGCTCGCGGTCTCGGGGGACCGCGACCCGTTCGGGGTGCCGCCCGTCGCCGCCCACCGCGAGGTCGTCGTGCTGCGCGGGGACCACTCGCTCAGGGCGAAGGGTCCGATCCGGGACGCGGTCGGGCCGTGGTTGGCGGCGTTGTTCGCTCGGTGAGGCGGGCGGGTCGTCGGGCCTCGGGGAGTCGTCGCTCCGCGCGTGGGCGAACGGCGCCGTCCTGCCGTCCGACGTCAGGAACGTGCCGTTGCTGCCGTGGGGGGTAGGCCCGGCAGAGTGGGCGAACGGCGCCGTCCTGCCGTCTGACGTCAGGAACGTGCCGTTGCTGCCCTACGGGGGGAGGCGAGCCGCGGGAGGGCGCTACGAGCCGGCGACCGCGGCCGTCGTGGCCGACGCCGCCGCGACGAGGTCGGCCGGCGCCAGCTCCACCTGCAGGCCGCGGCGGCCCGCGCTGCAGTAGAGGGTCGGGTGCTCGAGCGCGGAGGCGTCGACGACGACGGGCAGGCGCCGCCTCGTGCCGAGCGGGCTGATCCCGCCGGTGACGTAGCCGGTGAGCCGTTCGGCGTCGGCCGGGTCGGCCATCACCGCCTTCTTGCCCCCGCGCGCCGTCGCCAGCGCCTTGAGGTCGAGCGTGCCCGCCACCGGCACCATCGCGAGGACGGGGGCGCCGTCGACCTCGGCGACCAGCGTCTTGAACACCCGCCGCGGGTCGAGGCCGAGGGCCTCGGCGGCTTCCGTGCCGTACGCGGCCACGCCCGGTGCCGAGTACGGGTGGGTCTCGTACGCGACCCCGGCGCGCTCCAGGAGCGTCAGCGCGGGCGTCCCGCCGGCGGACGCCGGTCCTCCCGTCGCTCCGCCCGCCCGGCTGCGTCGCGCCACGTCGCGGGAGGTTAGCGGGGAATCGGCGCGGGGGCGCGGGCGTTTGGACACACCAGAGTCGGGTCGTGGTCAGCGCACCGCGACCGAGGGAAGGTGACGATGCCAGCGATGACGATGGAGCGCGGCACGCAGGCCGGGGCCCGTGCCCCGCGTGCGGCCGACGGGGTCGTGATCCTGCTCCCGGGCAGGGACCCGGACTCCTCACAGGATGGGGATGGGCGTGCGCCCGCAGGGGTAGCCTCCCGGAGTTCCGACGCCGCGTCCGACGCGCGGCGCGAAGGGAGTCCGGTGGCCGAAGCCGTGCGCACGGACCGTGACGTGGCGGACGTGGCGACGGGGGGCACGACGGTGCCAGTCCAGTCGGACGGCGCCGACGCCGTGGAGTCCGTCGACCCCGTCACCCCGCCCGGGTCCAGCCCCGCCGACCTCGAGACGGAGACCGTCGCCGAGCGTGCCGAGCGCTTCGAGCGCGACGTGATGCCGATGGTCGACCAGCTCTACGCGGCCGCGATGCGGATGACTCGCAACCCGCCGGACGCCGAGGACCTTGTCCAGGAGACGGTGCTGAAGGCCTACTCGTCCTTCACGTCGTTCCGGCCGGGCACCAACCTCAAGGCCTGGCTGTACCGCATCCTGACCAACTCCTACATCAACACGTACCGCAAGCGGCAGCGCCAGCCGCAGCAGAGCCCGACCGACGAGTTCACCGACTACCAGCTCTCGCAGTCCGCGGAGCACAGCTCGGCGGGCCTGCCCTCGGCCGAGGTCGAGGCGCTCGACCGGCTGCCGGACGTCGACATCCGCGAGGCCCTGCAGGCCCTGCCGGACGACTTCCGGATGGCGGTCTACCTCGCCGACGTCGAGGGGTTCGCGTACAAGGAGATCGCCGAGATCATGGGCACGCCGATCGGGACGGTGATGTCGCGCCTGCACCGCGGGCGCAAGCAGCTGCGGGACGCGCTGACCGACACCGCGCGTGACCGTGGGTTCCTGCGGGGATCGGTCGACGAGGGGGTGCAGTCGTGAGCTGCGGAGAACCCCACGAGACCGACTGCGACGAGGTCCTCGCCGAGGTGTGGCTGCTGCTCGACCGCGAGTGCGGCGAGGAGCGCGACGCCCAGCTGCGCCGCCACCTCCAGGAGTGCGGGCCGTGCCTGGCCCGCTACGGGCTGGAGGAGAAGGTCAAGACGCTGCTGGCCCGCACCTGCGGCGGCGACCGCGCCCCCGACGAGCTGCACCAGAAGCTGCGCGAGCGGATCCGGGCGACGGTGCTGGAGCAGGCGACCGTCAGCGTCGAGCGGACCGCGTCGGGCACCGTCGTCGAGGTGAACCAGACCCGCGTCGAGACCCGGCGCAGCTAGACCCGCGCCGGCGCGCACCGGCCCGGACCGACCGAGGGCCCCGGAGGCAACCGCCTCCGGGGCCCGTCGTCGTTCCCGGGGAGCACCTCAGGAGTTGGGGCGCTTGCCGTGGTTGCTGCTCTTCTTCTTCCGGTCCCGCTTCTGACGTGCACGCTTCGACATGACCTCATCCTCCCACGAGGGGGTAATCGACCCCGTCGATGGTTTGATGGCCGTCGTGGCTGACGAGATCCGCGCGGAGATGGTCGCGAACGTGCTCGAGGTCGTCGCGCGGGAGGGCACCCGGGTGGCGGCCGGCGACACCGTCGTGCTCCTGGAGTCCATGAAGATGGAGATCCCCGTGCTGGCCGAGGTCGACGGGAC
The DNA here is from genome assembly GCF_055612215.1 of Actinomycetospora sp. Lineage (NCBI taxonomy): Bacteria > Bacillati > Actinomycetota > Actinomycetes > Pseudonocardiales > Pseudonocardiaceae > Actinomycetospora > Actinomycetospora sp. The sequence continues at coordinate 14,392 of NZ_JBVPVA010000079.1, forward strand.
GGTGGTCTCCGTGGCGGTGAAGGAGGGCGACGTCGTGCAGGGCGGCGACCTCATCGCGGTGCTCGAGCGGGCGTCCGAGGGCGACTGACCCCCGAATCCCGACCCCGACCACCGAGGCGACACCCGCCATGTCGACGCTGAGCTTCCTGCTCGCGACGCACACCGACCTCTCCGGCGACGACGTCGCGCACCTGCAGCGCCTCGCCTCCGAGTGGCAGCTGCTCTCCGACCTGTCCTTCGCCGACTTCCTGCTGTGGGTGCCGGTGACGGTGCCGCAGGACGGCGCCGACGGGCCGACTGCGTCCGGGCGCGCCCCGACCTTCCTGTGCGTCGCGCACAGCCGCCCGACGACGGCGCCGACCGCGCACCCCGACGACATGGTCGGCGGCACCGCCACCGCGGCCCAGCACCCCCAGCTGCTGCGGGCCCTCGGCGACACCACGATGCGGCGCGAGGAGCAGCCCCGCTGGCACCGCGGGCGCTCGGTGCGCCGTGAGGTGGTCCCGGTCGGCCACGAGGGCCGGGTGATCGCGGTCCTGGGGCGGGACACGAACCTGGCGGCGCCGCGGGTCCCGTCCACCCTGGAGATCTCCTACCTCGCCGTCGCGGGCGACCTGTGCCAGATGATCGCCGACGGCACCTTCCCGACCGCCGCGAGCGCGGACGAGGGCCGCTCGATGCCGCGGGTCGGGGACGGCCTGGTCCGGGCGAGCGCGGCCGGCACGATCCTCTACGCGAGCCCGAACGCCGCGTCGGCGTTCCACCGGCTCGGCTGGAGCGACGAACTGGTGGGCGCCGACCTGCCGACCGTCGCCCGCAAGGTCTCGGCCGACCCGTTCGAGGGCGCGGAGGTCGTGACGATGCTGCGGGACGCGCTCGCCGGCTCGCCGTCCACCCGGGTCGAGGTCGAGGGCCGCGGGGCGACCGCGGTCGTCCGCGCGCTACCGCTGCGCCCGCGCGGGGTCCCCAGCGGGGCGCTGGTGCTCGTGCGCGACGTGACCGAGGTCCGGCGCCGGGACCGTGCCCTGATGAGCAAGGACGCCACGATCCGCGAGATCCACCACCGCGTGAAGAACAACCTGCAGACGGTCGCGGCGCTGCTGCGCCTGCAGGCCCGCCGGACGCGGCACGACGAGGCCCGCTCCGCGCTGACCGAGTCGATGCGCCGGGTCGCGTCGATCGCGCTGGTGCACGAGGCGCTGGCCGCGTCGGTCGACGAGCGGGTGGACATCGACGAGGTGCTGGCCGGGGTCGTGCCGATGCTCAACGACGTCGCGCGCCCGGGTGCCGGGGTGGCGATGCGGCGGGAGGGCCGCGCGGGGGTGCTGCCCGCGGTGATGGCGACCCCGTTGGTCATGGTGGTCACCGAGCTCGTCTCGAACGCCCTGGAGCACGGGTTCGGCGAAGGGGCTACGGGCACGGTGCGCATCGTCGCGACCCGCACCGCGAGCCGGCTGCTGATCGAGATCGTCGACGACGGCCGCGGGCTGCCGGAGACCTTCTCCCTGGAGCGGGCCCCGGGGCTCGGCCTGCAGATCGTCCGCACGCTCGTCGACTCCGAGCTGGGCGGGACCCTCAGCCTGCGCCCCGGCGCGGAGGGCGGCACCCGCGCCGAGCTGACGATCCCGCTGCCGCACCGGGGGGACCGCTCCCGCTCCTGACCCGGGAACCACGAAGGGCCCCGCCGGTCGAGTGGATCGACCGAGGGGGCCCTTCGCCGTTTCCTGCTGTCGGGCTGCGCCGTCCGGGGGCGGACGCGTGGGGAGCGAGCGTCCGCCGCCCTGGGGGGCGGGTCAGGACTGGACGTCCACCCGCACGCCGTAGCGCTTCATGGCGCGGCGCTCGTCCTCGCTCGCGCCGCCCCACACACCGGCGTCCTGGCCGGACTCGAGGGCCCAGCTCAGGCACTCGGACATCGCGGGGCAGCGACGGCACACGGCCTTGGCCTGCGTGATCTGAGAGAGCGCCGGGCCGCTCGTGCCGACCGGGAAGAACAGTTCCGGGTCCTCGTCGCGGCAAGCAGCGTCGTTCCGCCAGTCCATCGTGCTGGTCTCCTCGCTGGGTGCGACTCGGGGAGCGCACCGGGTTGCGGTGGTCGTCGGCGATTCCTTCGGGGCGGAATCGCCCGGGGCCTCCAGCGGCCCCTCGTGCCGTTCTCGGTCGTGCGCTTCGTTCCTGGGAGGCGACCCGTCGGGCGCTCCGACCTGCGGCGACGAAGCCGCGGCCGGACCTCCGGCGTGTCCGCCCCCCGTGCCACCGGTCTGCGGAGAGAATCTCCGCCTCCCGGGGACCGGCCGAGCAGTTCTGCGTGGTGCATTCCTGCCCGGCTCTCGCGGGGGATGACCAAGAATCTGCAGGAGGAACGCGTCTGGATCGAGTCCCAAGCGGCTCGACGGGCATGGTCGGTCGGTGAGTGGATATCGGCGGACCGTGACGTCCCGATCACTGCGACGAGCGGAAAACGCGGCACGACGAGGCGTCGACCCGGCCGCCGGGCGGCGATGAACGGTCGCTACGATCTCAAACCGGCTGCTCCGTGCCCGTGAAGCCGGCGACACAGTCCCCCGAAGGCCGGATCAAGGCCCCGCTCGTCGGCCCCCGAAGGGCGTCCGGCGGCCCGCCGGCCGTATCCGAGTGACCGGGGTCACGTCGGCTAGACGACGACCCGGAGCGCGTGCGGTACCGCGAAGAACTCCACGTCGCTGCGCCGCCCCAGGTGGTCGCCGTCCACCTGCAGGTTCACCGGCTCGTCCGAGGTGATCCGCAGCGCGGGGACGTCGTCGTCGCGCAGCACCGAGCCCAGCTCGGTGAACCCGTCCTCGGAGAGGATCTGCCGGACGATCCGCCCGATGGTCGGCAGGCCGAGCGTGCGGAGCCCGAACAGGCCCAGCCCGCGCTCGAACGAACAGCCGGGGTTGGTGCGCACGGCCCGCCCCCCGAGATAGGTCCACGGGTCGGTGTTGGAGACCAGCGCGAGCTTGACGCCCTCGACCGGCTCGCGGCCGGGGATCTCGACGCGCAACGACGGCGGGTTCGTCCGCGCCGTCGCCCACCGCCGGAAGGAGGTGGCCACGTAGCGCGCGGGCGTCGCCTCCCGGCCCCGGTCCCGGGCGTGCTCCATGGCCGCGATGACGTCGGCGTCCCACCCGAGGCCGGCGTTGAAGGAGAACCACCGCTCGTCGGCCCGCCCGAGCCCCACGGTGCGGCTGCGTCCCGCGGCGAGGGCCTCGAGCAGCTGGTGGGTGGCCTCCAGCGGGTCGCGCGGCGCGCCCAGAGCGCGGGCGAAGACGTTCGCCGACCCGCCGGGCACCACCCCGAGCGCCGGGACCCGGTCGGAGGGGCCGTCGACGAGCAGGCCGTTGAGGGCCTCGTTGACGGTGCCGTCGCCGCCGAGGACGACGACGAGGTCGACACCCTCCGAGGCCGCCCGCGCGGCCAGTTCGGCGGCGTGCCCCCGGTAGCGGGTGGCCATGACCTCGAGCTTCAGCTCGCTCGCAAGCGCGTGCGCGATGACGTCGCGTCCTGCTGCCGTGGTGGTGGTGGCCGACGGGTTGGCCACGAGCAGGGCGCGCACGGCACTCACCGTAGCGCCGTGCCGTGAGCCGTTGGGCCGGGCGTGGTGCGCGTATCCCGCCGGGGAGTGGCGGCCTACCCTGGGACCGTGTCCGGTCCGCTCCCCGCCCCGGGGACCGATGCGCCGCCCCGCTCGCTCGTGGTGGCCGCGCTCGCCAGCGCGCTGGAGGGCGCGGCCCTGGCCGTCGTCGGCATCGTGCTCCTCGTCCTGGAGGGCACCCCGCAGGTGTGGGCCTTCGTCGTGCTCCTCGGCGCGGGCGTGGCGGCGGCCGGGATCGCGCTGGCCCGCGGGGCCCGGGGCGCGCGCGGGCCCGTCGTCGTGGCCCAGCTGCTCGGGCTCGGCGTCGCGTTCTACGCAGGAGTGACGAGCGGGCGCCCGCAGTGGGGCGTGCCGATCGCGTTGGTGTGCGTGGCGATCCTCGCGGGCGTCCTCACCCGGGCCGGGCGGGACTGGGCCGAGCAGTAGGGAGCGCGGCGCGCCCTCAGTGCCGGTCCGCCGGCGGGGGCGGTGGCTCCACCAGCCCGCCGGGCGCGTTGAGCAGGTCGATGCGGTGCTCCCCGCGCTCGTGCCCGAGCACGGTCACCGACGCCGGGTCGAAGGCGAACCCGACGCCCGCCCCGGGGGCCAGGCCCAGGTAGCGGGCGACGAGGACGCGGCTGGCGTGCCCGTGGCCGATGAGCACGACGTCGTGCCGGTCGAGCTCCCGGTCCGCGTCGACGATCACCTCGTCGATCCGCTCCGCGATCTGCGCGCCGGTCTCGCCGTGCGGCACGGGGTGCGTCCACACCGTCCAGCCCGGGTCCTCGGTGCGGATGTCGGGGGTCGTGCGGCCCTCGTAGTCGCCGTAGTCCCACTCGGCGAGGTCCTCGCGCACGGCGTCCGGGGTCAGACCGGCGAGCGCGGCGGTGTCGAGCGCCCGGCGTCGGGGGCTGCACCAGACGACCGGCGGGGGCGCGTCGTCGCCGCGCAGCGTGACCAGCAGCCGGCCGGCGGTCCGGGCCTGCTCCTCGCCGTGCGCGGTCAGCGGCAGGTCGGTGCGGCCGGTGTGGCGCCCGGTGCGCGACCACTCGGTCTCCCCGTGACGGAGCAGGTAGATGCGCCCGACCGGACTCTCGCGCACCGCGTCTCCCCTCGAGCTCCTGCCGACCGCCGACACACGACGCGCCCGGCCCCGGGGAGGGGACGGGCGCGTCGCGGCGTGCGTCGGGACTCAGCCCTTCTTGGTCTCCCAGAAGATGTCCGAGATCTCGCCGATGTAGCCGAGCAGCTCGTCACCGGTCTTGGGGTCGGTCGACCCCTTGGTGCCGGTGGCACCCGCGGCCTTCGTGGCCTTGTTGAACAGCTCGTGCAGCTGCGGGTACTTCTCGAAGTGCGGCGGCTTGAAGTAGTCCGTCCACAGCACCCACAGGTGGTGCTTGACCAGGTCGGAGCGCTCCTCCTTGATCTGGATGGCGCGCTCCTTGAACTCCTGGTCGTCGGAGCCCTGGTACTTCTCCTGGATCGCCTTGACCGACTCGGCCTCGATCCGGGCCTGCGCCGGGTCGTACACGCCGCAGGGGAGATCGCAGTGCGCGGTGGCCTCCAGGCGCGGCGCCAGGAACCCACGTCGCTGCGCTCGCCCCGGGACGATGCTCGCGAGCAATCCCATGTCGCCTCCCAACTCCCCTCCAGGGGGATCACGGTGATCGTTCCGACCGCGGCCCAACCTACTCCGGTGACGCCCACCGGGCAGCCGCACCGGGACGATCGTCGTCGGGCGGGGTGGTGAACCGTTCGTGCTGGTGAGGAGGGGGGTCGGTGCGCATGGCGGAGCCGGTGTGGGTGCGGGGGGTGCCGCGGCGGGTCGCCGTCCGCGGGGACTCCATGGTCCCGACGCTGCACGACGGCGACGTCGTGCTCGCCGTCCCGGGCCTGCGCCCGCGCGACGGTGCGGTGGCGCTCGTCCGGTGGCCCGCCCGGCCCGGGCAGCTCTCGGTCAAGCGCCTCGCGCTGCGCCTGCCCGGCGAGGGTGACGACGACGGTGCGTGCTGGTTCGCCGTCGGCGACGCCCCCACGGCCTCCACCGACTCCCGCACGCTGGGGCCGGCGGTCGCGCTCGCCGTCGTCACCCACCGGCTGTGGCCGCGCCCGGGGCGGCTGCCACGCCGCTGAGGTCGCGTCGCGGACACCGCGGGATCACGGGACGGCGACGATCGCCCCCGGATCGGGTGACCTCACGTAGCGCCCGCGGTCCCGCGCACGACGATCCCCGGAACGCACCGGGCGGCGGGGGGCCGCGCCCGGGTCATCGACCGGGGGGACCGAACGCACCGTGGATCACGACGACCGCCGCACGCCCGTCGTGTCGGCGTGGACGATGCCCGCGGTCGCGGCGTCGTCGTCGCCGTCCGGCGGTGCGCACCGACCGCGCCGCGCCCGCCGCCGCGCGCCGGTCGCCGCGTGCCTCGTCGGCGCGGTGGTGCTGCTCGCGGGCCTCGGTGCCGCCGGGCCGCCCGCGCCCGTGACGGCCGCCGAGGTGCTGCCACCGCCGGACACCAGCGCGATCGGGGCCACCGGCCGCCTGCCCGACCCCGGGCCCGGGGAGCTCCCGCCCGGGACGCCGCCGCTCGACGTCGCCCCGGTGCCGAACCCGGCGACGACGGGCGGGGCCACGCTCGGCATCCCCGAGACCGTGCTCGCCGCCTACCGCGCCGCCGCGACCACCGTCGACCGCACCGCCCCCGGCTGCCGGCTGACCTGGCCGCTCGTCGCGGGGATCGGGAAGGTCGAGTCGGGCCACGCGGCCGGGGGCGCGGTGGACGCCGACGGCACCACCCGCCGCCCGATCCTCGGCCCGCAACTCACCGGCACCGGCGGCAACGCGGCCATCCCCGACACCGACGGCGGCGCCCTCGACCACGACGCCACCTGGGACCGCGCGGTCGGCCCCACCCAGTTCATCCCGTCGAGCTGGCGGACCTACGGCGCCGACGGCAACGGCGACGGCCGCGCCGACCCCGACAACGTCTTCGACGCCGGCCTCGCCACCGCGCGCTACCTGTGCTCCGGCGGCGGCGACCTCTCCGACGCGTCCGCCCGCCACGACGCGGTCTTCCGCTACAACCACTCCGAGGACTACGTCGCCACGGTGCTGCGCTGGGCCGACGCCTACGCCTCCGGCGCGCTGCCGGTGCCGGACTCGACGGGCTCGGGCTCGGGCAGCGCGGGGCTCGCCGACGGAGCGCTCGCGGACGGCCCGGTCGTGGACGGCATGCCCACGCTGGTCGCGCGGCCCTCGCCCTCGACGCCGGGCCCGGCCCCGTCCATGATCACGACTTCGGGAGCGACACGCGCAACGATCGCGGCGACACGCTCACGAAGTGCAGATCTCGCTCCCGGGCCGGCGCCGTCCTCGACCCCGCCGGGGCCCACCGCCGCCGGGGCTCCCGCGACGAAGGACGTCCCGTCCTCGGCCACCTCGTCCTCGGCCACCTCGTCCTCGGCCACCTCCGCCACGCCCACGTCGACCTCCGCCACGTCGACCTCGCCCACGTCGACCTCGCCCACCTTGACCTCAGCCACCTCGCCCTCCGCCC
>NZ_JBVPVA010000087.1:0-5550 GCF_055612215.1 Actinomycetospora sp.
GCAACGCTGCCGGCCCGTGGCCACCGCCCGGCCGCTCGACGAGGCCGGCGTCGCGGGGGTGGTCCGCCGGGCCGCCGAGCGCGGGCACACCGTCCGTCCGGTCGGCGCCGGCCACGGCTTCTCCGACCTCGCCGTCACCGACGGCGTCCACCTCGACGCCTCCGCCTTCTCCGGCATCACGGCCGTCTCCTCCGGCGCCCCGAGCCGCGACCACGCCACCGTCCGCGTCCGGGGCGGCACGACGATCGGTGAGCTCCAGGAGGCGCTCGACGAGCGCGGGCTCGCGCTCGCCGTCCCCCTCGAGCTGCGGGGTCCGACCGTCGGGGGCGCGCTCGCGGTCGGCGCCCACGGCAGCGCCGGGAGCCGTGGCTCGCTCTCCGACCAGGTCCTCGGGATGCGGCTGGTCGACGGGCGCGGTCGGGTCCGGGACGTCCCGCGCGCCGACCTCGACGCCGCCCGCACCGGCCTCGGCGCGCTCGGCGTCGTCCTCGACGTGGAGCTCGCCGTCGTCCCCGCCGCCCCGGTGCGCGTCACGCGGTCGTCGCGGCCCGTCGAGGAGGTCCTCGACCCCGGGTTCTGGGAGGGCCACGACCTCGCCGAGGCGGCCCTCTTCCCGTCCGCCCCGACCGCGGTGGCGCGCTGGGGCGACGTCGGGGACGCCGACGAGGTCGCCCCGGACGACGCGGACGAGGAGGCCGCCGCGGACCCCCGCGAGCGCACCGTCGGCATCACCAGCGCCGGCGCGACGGGGCGCAAGGCGCTGGGCGGCGCGGTCGTCGTCGAGCGCGCGCTGCCCCGGCTCGCGCCGCCGCTGAACCGGGTCGCCCTGCGGCTCGCGCGCACCGTGTCCGCCACCGGCGCCGGCTACCGCGTCCTGTCCGACCCGCCCGCGGTGCGCTACGAGCAGACCGAGTGGGCGCTGCCGCGCGAGGCGCTGGCCGACGCGCTGCGCGCCCTGCTCGCCGCCCTCGCCGACGGCCTCGAGACGGGCCTCCCGGTGCGGATGCGGCTCGGGGCGGCCGAGACGGGGTGGCTGCACCCCGCGCACGGCCGGGCGGTCGGGTGGGTCGCGGTCCGGGTCCCCCGCGGCACCGACCCCGGACCGGTCCTCGGACGCGCCGCCGAGGTGCTGCGCGCCCACGACGGTCGCCCGCACTGGGGGACCCGCCACGACCTCGCCGCGCCCGACGTCGCGGCGGCCTACCCGCGGTTCGACGACTTCCGGCGCGTCCGCGACGACTACGACCCCGAGCGGGTGTTCACCAACCCGGCACTGGAACGGCTCCTGGGCGACTGACGGACCTCGTCGGCCTCCTCGTCGTGGGCGGCGCCCAGGTCGGTCGCGAGCGCGACCACGGCCTGGTCGATGCGCCGCAGCAGCCGGGTGACGACGAGGGCGTCCGAGCGCCGCCGGGGTTCCTGTCCCCGGGCGGCGTAGGCCTCGGCGCGGTCGACGAGGTCCTCGGCGGAGTGCACGAGGACCTGCCCGCCGTCGGAGCGACGCCGCCCGCGCACCACGACGTCGCGCAGCCCGTCGAGGTTGTCCCGCACCGCCCGGGACGCGGGCCCGAGCGTGGGAGCCCAGCCGGGGTCGGGGGTGGAGCCGAGGTCGGCGGCGACCCGGGCGAGCGAGCGGGCGTAGTGGTCGACGACGACGAACACCCGCAGCGCGCGCCGGTGGCTCGAGCGCCCGCGGCGCCGGGGGGAGCCGACGAGCAGCGGCCGCGCCCGGGCGCGCACGGCCGCGAGCTTGGTGTCCATCTCGCGGGCCCGTTCCAGCGGCGGGGTCGACGCGGTGCCGAGGACGGTGTCGACCGCGCCCCCGAGGACCTCGTCGGCGACGTCGACGAACTCGTCGACGGCCTCGCCGAACGCCTCGCGCGTGCCCTTGGGCAGCACGAGGAACGCCGCGAGCACGCTCGCCACCACCCCGATGACGGTCTCCTCGATGCGCAGCACGAGGGTCTGGACGCTGAACTGGCCGATCAGTCCGTACACCAGCGCGAGGACCGCGGTGATCCAGAAGGCGAGCATGCCGGGCGAGATCCGCACCAGGTAGAGCGCGAGGAAGACGCAGGCGAAGAGCAGGACCAGGGAGAGCACGGTGTGACCCGAGGTGAGGGCGGCCAGGCCCATGCCCGCCGCGACGCCCCCGACGGTCCCGACGAGACGGCCCCAGCCGCGCGAGAGCAGGTCGCCGCGACTGCTGGTGTTGGCGAAGACGACGAAGGCGGCGACCACCGCCCAGTACCAGCGCTGCCCGGAGAGGAGCTCGCCGCCGACGATGGCGAGCGTGGTGCCGACCCCGACCTGGACCGACTGCCGGGTGGTGAGCAGGAGCCCGGCGTCGTCGTCGCGGTGCCGCCGCTCCTCCGGCCCGGACGGGGCCGGGGCGTCGGGGTCCGGGCGACCCATCCCGATCCCGTCGCCGGCGGCCTCGCGGGCGACCGCGTCGGGGGTCGCCGGGCGCGGGACGCCGGGCAGGACGAGGCCATCGGTCATCGGCTCGCCGGGGCGGGCCGGGGCGTCGCGCTGGGCGTACTCGACGGAGTCGGCGACGCGGCGGACCGCGAACGCCGCGCGCTGCACCCGCTCGTGCCCGCGGCGGGTGTCCGCGACGAGGCCGGCGACCGCGCCCCGGGCGTCGGACACCTCGGCGAGGATGCGCCGGTGGGGGACCTTGCGCTCGAGCGCCCGCGCGAGGTGGGTCAGGCCGGTGCGCAGCGCGGTGAGCGCGAGCGGCGTCGCACGCTGGTCGGCGCCGTCACCGCCGGGAGCCCCGGTCCGCGCGAGCCGCCGGACCGCGACCCCCAGGCGCTCGAGGCCGAGCTCGGTGTCGACCACCCGCAGCGCGAGCAGCTCGTTCTCCAGCCCCGGCCACACCCGGGCGGCGGGGGTGCGCTCGAGCTGGTCCTCGACGAGCAGCGCGGTCTCGTTGAGCCGCCGCCGTGCCCGGTAGAGGCGCTCCAGGACCGTCTCGCCCACCTGCTCGTGCTCGGCGCCCGTGGTCAGGCCGGGCGTCGACCCGCCGTCGGCAGCGTCCTGCGTCGCGGCGAGCACGTCGTCGACGCGCAGGACCATCTCGTGGGCCCGGGCGCGGAAGGCGTCGACGAGGCGGCGCAACGTGCGCTCCGGGCGTTCGGCGAACACGACGCCGCGCAGCAGCAGGGTCGCGCCCAGGCCGACGACCACGGCCACGCACAGCGCCGGGATCTGGGCCGGCTTGGCCGCGAGGAACTGCGTGAAGAAGAACGGCATGAACGCGCCCATGCCGAGCGCGAACCCGCGCGGCCCGAAGCGGCGGACGTAGACCGCGGCGACCATGACCGCGACGAACACGACGTCGGCGACGAGGCGGTGGCCCGAGAGCAGCGTGCCGACGACGGTCGAGGCGAGCGCGGGCAGCGCCATGAGCGCGGTGGTGATCCGCTGCCGCCGGATCGTCGTCTCGTTGACGGCGAGGTTGGAGATCATCGCGAGCACGCCGGCGAAGAGCACGATGGTCACCGGCTCCCCGGCGAGGACCGTCGCGCGGCCGAGCGCGATGACCGCGACGGCGAGCGCCATCGAGGCCACCGCGATCGAGGCGAGCCGCAGCCGGGCCAGCCCCGGGTCGGCGGTCACGAGCAGGGTGCGGAGCGTTCCCAGCGCCCGCGCCGTGGCCACCCGCACCGCCCTGGTCCCCTCGTCCGCGTCCGATCCACCAGGGACGGGAGTCTTCCACGCCGGGTGCCGGTGACGGACCGTCCGAGCGCGGGCCGAGTCACCCTCGACACGGTTACCACCCGGTAATAAGCTGCGGTTACCCGCCGGTACGGCCGGCTCGGCGCCCGGGGCGGGCGCCGACCTCTCGAGACGGAGCGAGATCCGGATGAGTCACTACCGCGCCAACGTCCGCGACATCGAGTTCAACCTCTTCGAGGTCCTGCGCGTGCAGGAGCACTTCGGCACCGGCCCGTTCGCCGAGACCGACGAGGAGACGGCGCGCGCCCTGCTCCACGAGGCCGCCGCGCTCGCGGAGGGTCCGCTCGCGGAGTCCTACACCTCCGGAGACCGCAACCCGGTCCGCTTCGACCCGCAGACCCACACCGCGCACCTCGACGAGGGCATCAAGCGCTCCTACCGCGCGATGTGGGACGCCGAGTGGTGGCGCCTCTCGGCCGACAACGCCATCGGCGGGATGGGCGTGCCGCCCTCGGTGCAGTGGTCCGCCGCGGAGATGATCCTCGGCGCCAACGCCCCGGTCTTCATGTACATGACCGGCCCGAACTTCGCCTCGGTGATCTACCGCAACGGCACCGAGCAGCAGAAGGGCTGGGCCCAGATCATGGTCGACCGCGCGTGGAGCGCGACGATGGTCCTCACCGAGCCCGACGCCGGCTCCGACGTCGGCGCCGGCCGCACCAAGGCCAAGGACAACGGCGACGGCACCTGGTCGATCGAGGGCGTCAAGCGCTTCATCACCTCGGCGGACTCCGACGACCTCGTCGAGAACATCCTGCACCTGGTCCTCGCCCGCCCCGAGGGCGCGCGGCCGGGCACCAAGGGCCTCTCGCTCTTCCTCGTGCCGAAGTTCCACTTCGACCCCGAGACCGGCGAGCCGGGCGAGCGCAACGGCGTCTTCGTCACGAACGTCGAGCACAAGATGGGGCTCAACGCCTCCGCCACCTGCGAGCTGACCTTCGGCGCCCACGGCACGCCGGCGACCGGGTGGCTGCTCGGCGAGGTGCACGACGGCATCGCGCAGATGTTCCAGGTCATCGAGTACGCCCGGATGATGGTCGGCACGAAGGCCATCGGCACCCTCTCGACGGGCTACCTCAACGCCCTCGAGTACGCCAAGGAGCGCATCCAGGGCGCCGACCTCACCCAGCAGACCAACAAGGCCGCCCCGCGCGTGCCGATCACCAACCACCCCGACGTGCGCCGCGGGCTCATGCTCCAGAAGGCCTACGCCGAGGGCCTGCGCGCGGTGTACGCGTTCACCGCGACCTACCAGGACACGGTGCGCCTGGGCGAGGCGCCTGACGCCGCCGCCGGCGACGTCTCCGCCGAGGACGTGGCGCTGGCCGAGAAGGTCAACGACCTGCTGCTGCCGATCGTCAAGGGCGTGGGCTCCGAGCGCGCCTACGAGAAGCTGACGATCGCGCTGCAGACCCTGGGCGGGTCGGGCTACCTGCAGGACTACCCGATCGAGCAGTACATCCGGGACGCCAAGATCGACTCGCTGTACGAGGGCACCACGGCGATCCAGGCGCAGGACTTCTTCTTCCGCAAGATCGTCAAGGACAACGGCCAGGCGCTGATGCACGTCGCCGGCCTCGTCCAGGCGTTCCTGGAGGCGGGCGAGCAGGGCGGGTCGGGCAACGGCCGGCTCAAGGAGGAGCGCGCGTTCCTCGCGACCGCACTCGGCGACGTGCAGAGCATGCTCGGCACGATGATCGGCTTCCTGACCTCGTCGCAGGAGGACACCGCCAACCTGTACAAGGTCGGCCAGCACGCGGTGAGCTTCCTGATGAGCGTCGGCGACATGCTCATCGGCTACCTGCT
>NZ_JBVPVA010000206.1:0-7574 GCF_055612215.1 Actinomycetospora sp.
GAAGGTCGCCTACGAGACCGACAAGGCCGGCTACGCCCAGCGCGGCCGGAAGGCGCGCAAGGACCGGCGGGTCACGCTGCGCCCGGCCCCGGACACCATGGCCGTGCTCTCCGGGCTGCTGCCCGTCGAACAGGGCGTCGCCTGCCTCGCCGCACTGCACGAGCACGCCGACGCCACCGTGGCCGCCGGGGACGCCCGCAGCCGGGACCAGGTCATGGCGACACCCTCGTGGAACGCCTCACCGGACAGGCCCGCGCCCAGGACGTGGACGTCGAGGTGGGGATCGTGCTCCCCCTCGACGCACTGGCCGACCCGGACAGCCCCGCCACGGGGGAGCTGGTCGGGCACGGCCCGCTGCCGGCCGGGATCGTGCGGGACCTGCTGCGCTCCACCGCGGGGAAGCGGTGGTGGCGGCGGCTGTTCGCCCACCCCGACACCGGCACCCTCGTAGGCGGGGAGTCGCAGCGGCGGCGCTTCGACGGGTTCCTCGCCGCGCTGATCGATCTTCGCGACGGCGGGCGCTGCCGCGACCCGTTCTGTGATGCGCCGATCCGCCACCACGACCACATCCGCCAGTCCCGGGCCGGTGGGCCGACCAATTTCACCAACGGCCGCGGGGTCTGCGCCCGGGGGAACTTCGTGCGGGAGATGCCCGGCTGGCAGGTGGAGGTCGTCCACGACGGGCTCGGCGACCAGCCCCACACGGTGCGGACCACCACCCCGACCGGACACACCTACACCAGCCGCGCCGGACCCTGAGGGGCTCAGAGCTCCAGACCCGCCGGTGCCCCGGAGAGCGCTGCCTTCGCCCGCTCGCTCGGGAGGTCGGCGAGCACCTCCTCGGCACCACTCTCGACGGCGTCGAGGATCTGGCGCGCGACGTCCTCCGGTGCGATCTTCGGGACGTCGAGGGCCGCGACCATGTCGGTGTCCATGTACCCGAGGTGGACGCCGACCACCTGGGTCCCCTGGGCGCGGAGCTCCGCGCGGGCGGAGCCGGTGAACGACCACGCGGCGGCCTTCGAGGCGCTGTACGACGCGGTGAAGGGTGCGGTCAGCCAGGACAGCGCCGAGAGCACGTTCACCGCCACTCCGCCGCCGTTGCGGGCGAGCACCGGGGCGAAGGTCCGCAGCACCGACACCGGTCCCCAGAAGTTCGTCTCCATCTCGGCCCGGGCCCGCTCCGGGTCGCCGGTGAGCAGCGACCCGTTCCCGGCGACCCCGGCATTGTTGACCAGCAGGTCGACATCGCCGGCCCGCTCGGCCGCGGCCCGCACGGTGGCGGGATCGGTGACATCCAGCAGGAGCGGGATCACCCGCGGGTCCTGGTGGGCGACCGCGCGCGGGTCGCGGGCGGCCGCGTACACGGTGGCCGCGCCGCGCGCGAGCAGGGCGTCGACGAGCACGGCCCCCAGGCCGCGCCCGGCGCCGGTGACGAGTGCGGTCGATCCGGCGATCCTCATCGCACGATCCTCTCCACGATGGTGGCGTTGGCCGTCCCGCCGGCCTCGCACATGGTCTGCAGGCCGTAGCGCCCGCCGGTCTGCTCGAGGACCCCGAGCAGGGTGGTCGCGATGCGCGCACCGCTGGCGCCGAGCGGGTGGCCGATCGAGATGGCGCCGCCGTTGATGTTGGTCTTGGCCGGGTCGGCCCCGGTCTCGGCGAGCCAGGCGAGCACGACGGACGCGAACGCCTCGTTGACCTCGAAGGCGTCGATGTCGGCGATCGTCAGCCCGGCGCGGGCGAGGACCTTCGCGGTGGCCGGGATGATCCCGGTCAGCATGAAGACGGGGTCGTCACCGGTGACGGTGGCGGTGTGCACCCGGGCGCGCGGGGTCCACCCGCGTTCCCGGGCGATGTCGGAGGTCGTCACCAGCAGGGCCGCCGCCCCGTCGTTGTAGGGGCTGGCGTTGCCCGCGGTGACGGTCCAGTCGATGTCGCCGAACCGCGCGGTCCAGCGCTCGTCGGCGAACGGGGTCCGGAGGCCGCTCAGGGCGTCGAGCGTGGTGCCCGGGCGGACCGTCTCGTCGGTCTCGAGCTGCGCGACCGTGCCGTCGGCCCGCGTCGTCTTCAGCGGCGCGACCTCCCCGGCGAAGCGGCCCTCCGACCAGGCGGCCGCGCCCTTCTGGTGGCTGGCCAGCGCGAACTCGTCGAGCCGGCTCCGGCTCAGCCCCCACCGGCGGGCGATCAGCTCGGCGCTGACGCCCTGCGGGATCAGGCCGGGCGCGTAGCGCTCGCGCACCGACGGCCCCGTCACGTCCTGCGCGACGCCGTTCACCTCGGTCTGGCTGCCGATCCGGATCCGCGACATCGACTCCACGCCCGAGGCGATCGCGATGTCGTACCCGCCGGCCACCACGCCCTGCGCGGCGAACGAGAGCGCCTGCTGGCTCGACCCGCACTGCCGGTCGACGGTCACGCCCGGCACCGACTCGGGGAAGCCCGCCGCCAGCGCCGCGAACCGGGTGGTGTTGCCGCTCTGTTCGCCGACCTGGCCGACCGCGCCGCCGATCACGTCGTCGACCTCGCCCGGCTCAAGGCCGGGCACCCGCTCCACGAGACTGCGCAGCACGTGCGCGTGCAGCTCCACGGGATGGACCTCGGCGTACGCCCCGCCCGGCTTGCCCTTGCCGACGGGCGTCCGGACCGCGTCCACGATCACCGCGTCCCGCATGACGACCCCTCCTCCACTGTGGCGGACCGATCGGTCCCGGACCGCATGGTCCCGAACTTCCTCCTCGCCGGGGGCAGCGTCAAGCGACCTGCGTCACGCCCGATGGACGGCGCGGGTCGGCGACCGTCCTCCGCCTCGATCAGGGGCACGGGGGGCAGGTTCGGGGCACTCCGTCCCTGCGCCCAGGGCCCCTCGCCGAGATGGACCCGGACCCGAGCGCGCCGTCCGCCAGGCGAGAGGCACACCACGCGGCCCGGGCGAGCCGTCGAGCTGCGTGGTGTGCCTGTCGTGGGCGGGTCCGGACTGCGCCCGACCAGGGCGGGCAGCCACACCGGCGCCGCCGCCCACGTCCACATGGGAACCGACACCGGAACGATTCGGCGGAAGTGCGGCCGCGGCGGCCGACACTTCTCGACGTGACGGCCGTCGAGGAGCTTGTGCCGCCGGCCCGGCGTATGCTTCGGTGACCGAAGAGGTCGTCGACGAAGGGACCCGGTCGCGCCGTGCATTCCACCGAGCGTCGCCCCGTGGCGACCACGGGCTCGAGCCCGGAGCCGGTGACGGTGCCGCTGACCTCCCGTGTGCACATCGATCTCCTGCTGACCGCCGCCGCGCTCTGTCGCGGCTGACGCGCTCGCCCCGGTCCTTCCCGCAGGTCTCGCGGATCACCGCCCTGCCCTGAGCAATTCTTCGCGATTTCTTCGCGCGCGCGGGTTCTCGTCAGCGCGCGCATTCCCCGCGCTTCGACGTGAAAGGGTCCGCCATGGCCGCCCACGATTCCCTGGACACCCGGAAGGTGGCCGGTGCGCTCGGCGCCGAGATCACCGGCATCCGCCTGGGCCCCGACCTGCCCGACGACGTCGTCGCCTACGTCCGCGCCGCGATCCTCGAGCACAAGGTCGTCTTCCTGCGCGGGCAGGAGCACCTCGACGACGCGGCCCACGCCGGCTTCGTCCGCCGCCTCGGGCCGCTGACGACGGCACACCCGACGATCACCGGCGGGCTGGACGAGGCCGCGATCCTCCCGGTGGACTCCGAGCGCGGGAACAAGGCCAACAGCTGGCACACCGACGTCACGTTCGTCGACCGGCCGCCCGCCTTCACGACCCTGCGCGCCCAGGTCCTCCCGCCCTACGGCGGCGACACCGTCTTCGCGAACACCGCCCGGGCCTACGCGACCCTCCCGACCCACATGCAACGGCTCGTCGACGACCTGTGGGCCGAGCACTGCAACGACTACGACTACGCGACCTGCCACGCCGTCGTCGAACCGACCATGGCGTCGGCCGAGTACCAGCAGGAGTTCGTCTCCACGATCTACAAGACCCACCACCCGGTGGTCCGGGTGCACCCCGAGACCGGGGAGCCGGCGTTCGTCCTCGGACAGTTCGTCTCGCGGATCCTCGAGGTCAACGGGCAGGACTCGCGCTCGCTGTTCGACCTGCTCCAGCGGCACATCACGCGCCTGGAGAACACGGTCCGGTGGCGCTGGTCGCCCGGCGACATCGCGCTCTGGGACAACCGCGCCACCCAGCACTACGCCGTGGACGACTACGACGACCTGCCGCGCCGCATGCACCGCGTCACCGTCGCCGGTGACGTCCCGGTCTCGCTGTCCGGGCAGCACAGCGTCGCGGTGGCGGGCGACTCGGGCACCTACGCGGGCCGGGCCACCACGCCGGCCCCGATCCCCGCGCCGGTCCCGGTGGCGGGAGCCTGACGGCCGAGGCGGACGGAACCTGACCGCCACCCTTCCTACCGTTCCTCCCGTGCCCGGAACCGCCGGGTCGCCGAGAGGAGCTCCCGCCGTGAACCTCGTGTCCGTCCGGATCATCACCGACGACGTCGCCCGCCTCGTCGCCTTCTACGAGCGCGTCACCGGCGTCGAGGCGTGGTGGGCGAATGACGACTTCGCCGAGCTGCGCACGACCTCCGGGACGCTCGCGGTGGGGAGCACCCGGACCGTCGCGCTCTTCGGCGGCCCCGAGGTCGCGAGCCCGGCGGCGAACCGGTCGGCGATCGTCGAGTTCCTCGTCGACGACCTCGACGGCAGGTTCGCCGCGCTGGCGGCGGACGACGACCTCGAGGTCGTCCAGGCGCCGACGACGATGCCGTGGGGCAACCGCTCGCTGCTCCTGCGCGACCCCGACGGCACGCTCGTGAACCTGTTCGAGCCCGCCACCGACGCCGCGCTCGCGAAGTTCGCCGCCACCCCGCGCTGACGCGGAGCACGCTGTCGGTCCGGCGCGTTACGGTCCTCCCATGGCGAACCGCACCGCCGACGCCGGCGCCTCGACCACCACCGAGCACGACGTCAAGCCCCGCAGCCGCGACGTCACCGACGGGATGGAGCGGGCCGCCGCGCGCGGCATGCTGCGCGCCGTCGGGATGGACGACGACGACTTCTCCAAGCCCCAGATCGGCGTCGCGTCGAGCTGGAACGAGATCACCCCCTGCAACCTCTCGCTGGACCGCCTCGCCACGGCGTCCAAGGAGGGCGTGCACCACGCGGGCGGCTTCCCGATGGAGTTCGGGACGATCTCGGTGTCCGACGGCATCTCCATGGGCCACGTGGGCATGCACTACTCGCTGGTCAGCCGTGAGGTCATCGCCGACTCCGTGGAGACCGTCGTCCAGGCCGAGCGCCTCGACGGCACCGTGCTGCTCGCGGGCTGCGACAAGTCGCTGCCCGGCATGCTCATGGCCGCCGCCCGGCTCGACCTCGCCAGCGTCTTCCTCTACGCCGGCTCGATCATGCCCGGCATGGTCGACGGCAAGGAGGTCTCGATCATCGACGCGTTCGAGGCCGTCGGCGCCTGCGCGCGCGGGCTGATCACCCGCGAGAAGGTCGACGAGATCGAGCGCGCGATCTGCCCCGGCGAGGGCGCCTGCGGCGGCATGTACACCGCCAACACCATGGCCTGCGCCGCCGAGGCGATGGGCATGGCGCTGCCCGGCTCGTCCTCCCCGCCGAGCGCCGATCGACGCCGCGACGGGTTCGCGCGCAAGTCGGGCGACGCCGTCGTCGGGATGCTGCGCCGCGGCCACACCGCGCGTGACGTCATGACCCGCGAGGCCTTCGAGAACGCGATCGCCGTCGTCATGGCCTTCGGCGGCTCCACGAACGCCGTGCTGCACCTGCTCGCGATCGCCCGCGAGGCCGACGTCCCGCTCGAGCTCGACGACTTCAACCGCATCGGCGACAAGGTCCCCCACCTCGCCGACGTCAAGCCGTTCGGGCGCTGGATGATGAACACGGTCGACCGGGTCGGCGGCGTCCCGGTGGTGCTGAAGGCGCTGCTCGACGCCGGGCTCGTCCACGGCGACTGCCTCACCGTCACCGGGAAGACCCTCGCCGAGAACCTCGAGGAGCTCGCGCCCGAGCCGCTCGACGGCGACATCCTGCGCCCGCTCTCCAACCCCATCCACCCGACCGGCGGCCTGACGATCCTGCGCGGCTCGCTGGCCCCCGACGGTGCGGTGGTGAAGTCCGCCGGGTTCGACACCGCGTCCTTCGAGGGCACCGCCCGCGTGTTCGACGGCGAGCAGGGCGCGATGGCGGCTGTCGAGTCCTCGGGGCCCGACGGTCTGCAGCCGGGCGACGTCGTCGTCATCCGCGACGAGGGCCCGCGCGGTGGGCCGGGCATGCGCGAGATGCTCGCCGTCACCGGCGCGATCAAGGGCGCCGGACTCGGCAAGGACGTCCTGCTGCTCACCGACGGCCGCTTCTCCGGCGGCACGACGGGGCTGTGCGTGGGCCACGTCGCGCCGGAGGCCGCCCACGGCGGGCCGATCGCGTTCGTGCGCGACGGCGACCGCATCCGGCTCGACCTCACCGCCCGCACGCTCGACCTGCTCGTCGACGACGACGAGCTCGAGCGCCGCCGCGCGGACTGGACCCCGCCGCCGCTCAAGCACCGCACCGGGGTGCTCGGCAAGTACTCGCGGCTGGTCGGGTCGGCGGCGCAGGGCGCGGTCGTCGGGTTCGACTGACCGGCGCTGCAACCGACCCGGCCGCGGCGGTGTTGACCGGGACATGAGCACGCCGACCGCCACCGGGGCCCGGGTCGCCGACACCGACCCCGACGCCGAGCGGGTGGTGGCGGCCCTGGCCCGCGATCTCGACGACGGGTTCGCCGAGCTCGTCCGGACCTACCAGGGGCTCGTGTTCGCGGTCGCCCTGCGCACCACCGGCCACCGCGCCGACGCCGAGGACCTCGCCGCGGAGGCCCTGCTGCGGGCCTACCGCTCGCTCGCGGACCACCTCGCCGACGACCACGGAGCGGCCTGGCTGGCCACGCTCGCGCCGCGGCCGTGGCTGCTGACGATCGTCGTCAACGTCCGGCGCAACCAGGTCCGCGACGCCGCCCGCCGGCCCCGCACCGACGGCGCGCCACCGCCGGACTCACCCGTGCCCGGCCCGAGCGTCGAGGAGCACGCCGAGCACCGCGAGGCCACCGAGCACCTCGCCGGTCTGCTCGCCCGGCTCCCCGAGACCCAGCGCACCGCGGTCGTGCTGCGCCACGTGACCGACCTGCCGCTCGCCGAGGTCGCCGAGGTCCTCGGCTGCCCGGTGGGCACGGCGAAGTCGCACGTGTCGCGCGGCCTCGCACGGCTGCGCGCCCTCGTCGACGACCCCGGAGGACCACGATGACCAGCACCGACCCCGATCCCGACTCCGTGCTCGCCCGCCTCGCCGGGCTCGCCCCGACCGACGTCCCCGACCTCACCGACCGCCTCTTCGACGGCCGGCTCCGCGCCGACAGCCTCATCGGCCCGGTCTGGGTGGCGAGCACCCGCGACGGCGTCAGCTTCCTGCGCGCCGCCGCGGAGCTGCCCGACGACGGGTTCATGCCCCGACAGGAGTTCCAGGCGGCCTACCGCCGCCGCTTCGGCCGCC
>NZ_JBVPVA010000265.1:0-4984 GCF_055612215.1 Actinomycetospora sp.
GCCGCCGCTCCGCTCCCGCACCTCCACCCACGGCCGCAACATGGCGGGTGCGCGCGCGCTCTGGCGGGCGACGGGGATGACCGACTCCGACTTCGGCAAGCCGATCGTGGCGGTGGCGAACTCCTTCACGCAGTTCGTGCCCGGCCACGTGCACCTGCGCGACGTCGGGACGATCGTGGCCGATGCCGTCCGCGCCGCGGGCGGCGTGCCGCGCGAGTTCCACACCATCGCCGTCGACGACGGCATCGCCATGGGCCACGGCGGGATGCTGCACTCGCTGCCGAGCCGCGAGGTCATCGCGGACTCCGTCGAGCACATGGTCCAGGGCCACGCCGTCGACGCCCTGGTCTGCATCTCGAACTGCGACAAGATCACGCCCGGCATGCTCAACGCGGCCCTGCGGCTCAACATCCCGACGGTCTTCGTGTCCGGCGGGCCGATGGAGGCCGGCAAGGCGGTCGTCGTCGGGGGCGTCGCACAGGCGCCGACCGACCTGATCACCGCGATCTCGGCCAGTGCGTCGAGCGAGGTCGACGACGAGGGCCTCACCGAGGTCGAGCGCTCGGCCTGCCCGACCTGCGGCTCCTGCTCGGGCATGTTCACCGCGAACTCCATGAACTGCCTCACCGAGGCGCTCGGGCTCTCGCTGCCCGGCAACGGCTCCACCCTCGCGACGCACGTCGCCCGCAAGGCGCTCTTCGAGCGGGCCGGGCGCACCGTCGTCGAGCTGGCGCGGCGGTGGTACGAGCACGACGACGCCTCGGCGCTGCCGCGCGAGGTCGCGAACCGGCACGCCTTCGAGAACGCGATGGCGCTCGACGTCGCGATGGGCGGCTCCACCAACACGGTGCTGCACATCCTCGCCGCCGCCCACGAGGCGGGCCTCGACTTCACCCTCGCCGACATCGACGCGGTCAGCCGCCGGGTGCCGTGCGTCAGCAAGGTCGCGCCGAACTCGAACTTCCACATGGAGGACGTCCACCGCGCCGGCGGCATCCCGGCGATCCTCGGCGAGCTCGACCGCGCGGACCTGCTGCACCGCGACGTCCACGCGGTGCACGCCGACTCGCTCGAGGCGTGGCTGGGGCACTGGGACATCCGCGGGACGCAGCCGTCCGACGAGGCCGTCGAGCTGTTCCACGCCGCCCCCGGCGGCGTGCGCACCACCGAGCCGTTCTCGACGGCCAACCGCTGGAGCTCCCTCGACACCGACGCGGCCACCGGGTGCATCCACGACGTCGCGCACGCGTTCTCCGCCGACGGCGGCCTCGCCGTCCTCACCGGCAACCTGTCGACCGAGGGCGCCGTGATCAAGAGCGCCGGGCTGCCCGAGGACGGGCGCCACTTCCAGGGACCCGCCCGCGTCGTCGACTCCCAGGAGGAGGCGGTCTCGGTCATCCTCAAGCGCGAGGTGGCGCCGGGCGACGTCGTCGTCGTGCGCTACGAGGGCCCCGCGGGCGGGCCGGGCATGCAGGAGATGCTGCACCCGACCGCGTTCCTCAAGGGCGCGGGCCTCGGCGCGGTGTGTGCGTTGATCACCGACGGCCGCTTCTCGGGCGGGTCGTCGGGCATCAGCGTCGGGCACATCTCGCCGGAGGCCGCGGCGGGCGGCACGATCGGGCTCGTCGAGCAGGGCGACCAGATCCTCATCGACGTCGACGCCCGGCGGATCGAGCTGCTCGTCGACGACGACGTGCTCGCCGAGCGCCGCGCGAAGATGGAGGCCTCCGAGCGGCCGTGGCAGCCCGCGCAGGAGCGCAACCGCCCGCTGACGAGCGCGCTGCGGGCCTACGCGAAGCTCGTGACGTCCGGCGCGACGGGCGCGGTCCGCGCTCTCTAGCGGAAGGCGAACAGCACCGTCAGGCCGGTGCCGACGCCGATGATCATGCACGTGACGCCGACCGGGGTCTGGGCGCGGAACCAGGCCCGATCGGCGTCGCCGCTGAAGCGGCCCGGCCCGACGAGCACCACGACGCACGCGAGGACCAGCCCGTGGAGCGGCCCCGCGACCGGCCCGACGTCGAGGGCCGACCAGGCCCCCGGCAGGCCCGCGCCCAGCGCGACCACACCGATCGCCACCAGCGCGGACGCCGCGAACGACGCGAACACCCCGAGGCCCACGAGCACACCGGCCGCGAGCAGCGCCCACCCGTAGGCAGTGACCAGCGGGACGACCGGGGTGAAGCCGTGGCCCGCGACGACCGTGGCGACCGCGTCGGCACCGCCGTGCCCGCGGGGCAGGTCGAACAGGGCGCGGGCACCGCGGAAGAGCGCGGTCAGCCCGAGGACCACGCGGACGAGCAGCAGCCCGGCGTCGGCGCCCCAGGGCCGGACGAGCACGGCCCGCGTCGGGAACGGCTCGTCGGCCGCGGAGCCGAGGGCGTCCTCACCCGCGCGCCACGGGAACACCGCCGTGTCGTGCGGTGCACCCTCGAAGCCCATCACGGACACCGGCTCCCCGACGCGCACGGATCTCCGCCACCCCACGGCCGCGCAGCCTAGGGCGGCACGATCGGGTGATCACGTCGCCACGCGGCGGCGGAGCTAGTACTGCCCGACGACCAGATTGGGCGGGTCCTCCCCGGCGCGCACGGCCTCGAGCTGCGTCACGACGACGCGGTAGGCGCGGTCCAGGTGCCCCGGCACGCTGCCCCCGACGTGGGGGGTGATGAGCAGGTTGGGCGCCGACCAGAGCGGGTGGTCGGCGGGCAGCGGCTCGGGGTCGGTGACGTCGAGGGCGACCCGCAGCCGCTCGGCCTGCAGTTCCGCGAGGAGGGCGTCGGTGACGACGACGGGCCCGCGGGCGCCGTTGACGAGGATGGCGCCGTCGGCCATGGCGGCGAGGAACTCCGCGTCGACCAGCCCCCGGGTCGCGTCGGTGAGGGGCACGAGGAGCACCACGACGTCGGCCTCGGGCAGGAGGTCGGGCAGCTCGTCGACCCCGTGGACACCCTCGCGGGCGCGGCTGCCGACCAGGGTGACCGGCCCGACGTCGAACGGCGCGAGGCGGCGCGAGGTCTGCTCCGCGAGGTCCCCCGCCCCGACGAGCAGCACCCGCTTGCCCAGCAGGGTGTCGGTGACGTGCTGGTCCCAGGTCCCGGAGAGCTGGTTGCGGACGAAGAGCGGGATCTCCCGGACGACGGCGAGGACGGTGGCGAGCACCCACTCGGCGGTGACCCCGCCGTGCGCGCCCTTGCAGTCGGAGAGCGCGACGCCGTCGGGGAGGTGGCCGACGAATTTCTCCGCCCCCGCCGAGAGCAGCTGGACGAGCCGCAGCTTCGGGCAGGCGTGCATCATGGCCGCCGCGGCGTCCTGCGCGAGGAACCCCGGGACGAGGACCTCGGCCTCCGCGGCCTCGGGCGGCAGTCCCTCGGGACCGGCGGACTCGTCGTAGCGGACCGGCCGCACGCCGTCGAGCGGGGCGAGGGCGCGCTCCCCGACCTCGTCGGGCACCAGGACGATCAGCTCGCTGTTCTCGGCCATGGCCGACGAGGCTAGTGCCGACCGGCTCACGGTGCGCTCAGCCGCCGGCGCCTAGGCTGTCCGCCCGTGTCCGGTCCGTGGTTCCCCGTGCCGGACGGGCGACGTCCGACCGCCCCGGCCAGGACCTCGCGCGGCCTCGCCGCGGCGCTCCTGCTCGTGGTCGCCCTCCTCGCCGCGGGGTGCGCCCGGTTCCCGGACGCGTCGTCGCAGCCGTGGCGCGACAACCCCGAGATCGGCGCGGAGAAGGTGCCCTCGCCGCAGTCGCCCGCACCGTCGGAACCGTCGCCGCCCGGTGCGCCCCCGGCGGGCGGCCCGGTGCCCGCGCCGGGACCGTGTGTGGACCCCGACCCGCAGGTGGTGGCGACGTGCCTGGGGCCGGTCGCGGCGGTCGTCACGCTGCCCGGCGGCTCGGCCGCGCTCGTCGCGGAGCGCACGACGGGGCAGGTCCTGCGCGTCGCGCCCGACACCGCGCCGGCGGTCGTCGCGACGGTCCCCGTCGACGCCACGGGGGACGGCGGGCTCACCGGGCTCGCGCTCTCCCCCACCTTCACCGAGGACCAGCTGATCTACGCCTACGCGACGACGGCCGCCGGGAACGCGGTGCTGCGCATCGCCCCGGGCGACGTCCCGAAGCCGGTGCTCTCGGGCATCCCGCGCGGCCCGGCGTCGGGGAACCGCGGCGCGATCGGGGTGGAGCCGACCGGGACGCTGCTGGTGGCGACAGGCGACGCCGGCGACGCGGGCGTGGCGGCCGCCCCGCGGTCGCTCGCGGGGAAGCTGCTGCGTATCGACCCGTTCGGCCGGCCCGCGCCGGGCGACCCGGACCCGACGTCGCCGGTGATCGGCTCGGGGCTGCACTCCCCCGGTGACGTGTGCCCGGACGTCTCCTCGAACACGACGTGGGTGACCGACCGCGCCGGCACCCGGGACGTCCTCCTGGGCGTCCGGCCCGGGAGCGCTCCCGGCGGGGCGGCCGCCGCGGCGCCGGCCTGGACCTGGCCCGACCGGCCGGGGGTGGACGGGTGCGCCGCCGGCGGGGGCTCGCTGCTCGTCGGGCTGAGCGGGGCGAAGGCGATGTTCGCGCTCAAGCCGACGGCGGAGGGGCGCTTCGTCGGGGCGCCGGAGGCGGTGCTGCAGAACACCTACGGGCGCATCTCCGGGGCGGACCTCGCCTCCGACGGGATGCTCTGGATCGGCACGGTCAACAAGGACCCGGGCGGGACTCCGGGTCCGACGGACGACCGCGTGATCCGCATCCGCCCGCCGTCGGGCGGTGGCTCGGGTCCGGACTAGGTGCCTCCGGCTCGTGAGCAGTTGTCCGTGCCATAGAGCCTGTCGGGATTTGTAGACGGCCGCCACCGCTCCTGATTGGATCTTGGGGTGGCTCGTGACTTCCGGCCGGTGGACCGTGACACCGGGTTCCTGCTGCCTCCTGATGTGCGGGACTGGCTGCCCGAGGGGCATCTGGCCTGGACGGTGATCGACGCGGTCGAGACGCTGG
>NZ_JBVPVA010000291.1:0-7784 GCF_055612215.1 Actinomycetospora sp.
TCGACGGCCCCCGCCACGGCCCCGAGGCCGCGCGGGCCGTCGAGATCGAGCGGACCCTCCCGACGACGGCCCACGACGCCGAGATCGCCCGCGGCCTCGAGCTGGGGCTGCCCGGCGCGGACTCGATCGTCGACCGCACCATCCCGACCTTCTCCCGCGGTGAGCTCCCGCACTTCGCCGGCATCCCGACGTTCATGAAGAGCCCGTTCGTCGAGGACGTCCGCCGCTGCGGGGAGTACGACGTGGCGATCCTCGGCGCCCCGTTCGACGGCGGCACCACCTACCGCCCCGGGACGCGGTTCGGGCCCAAGGGCATCCGCGACATCTCGCTGCTCTACGGCACGTACTCGTTCGAGCTCGGCGTCGACCTGCGCGAGTCGATCACGATGTGCGACCTCGGGGACGTCTTCACGATCCCGGCCAACATCGAGAAGACCTTCGACCAGATCACCAAGGCCGTCAGCCACGTCTACGCGAGCGGTGCCTTTCCGGTGGTGCTCGGCGGCGACCACTCCATCGGCTACCCGACCAGCCGCGGCGTCGCGGAGAACCTCGACGGCAAGCTCGGGATCATCCACTTCGACCGCCACGTCGACACCCAGGAGACCGACCTCGACGAGCGGATGCACACCACCCCGTGGTTCCACGCCACGGACCTGCCCAACGTGCCGCCCGAGAACCTGGTCCAGATCGGGATCGGTGGCTGGCAGGCCCCCCGGCCCGGCGTCGCCGTCGGACGCGACCGCGGCACGAGCATCCTGACCGTCACCGACTGCGTCGAGATGGGGATCGAGGCGGCCGCCGAGCGGGCCCTCGAGGTCGCCTGGGACGGCACCGACGCGGTGTGGCTGTCCTTCGACATCGACTGCCTCGACGCCGCCTTCGTCCCCGGCACGGGCTGGCCCGAACCCGGCGGGTTCCTGCCCCGCGAGGTCCTCAAGTTCATCCAGCTCATCTGTGACGCCCGCCCGCTCGCCGGCATCGAGGTCGTCGAGTGCTCACCGCCCTACGACAACGCCGAGATCACCTCGCTCATGGCCACCCGGGTGATCGTCGACGCGCTCGGGTGCCTCGTGCGATCCGGGCACCTGCCGAGGAGGACCACGTGACCGCACTCGAGGAACGCGACAGCTCCGACCTGACCGGCCTGGGGTACGCGCAACAACTGCACCGCGGACTGGGCCCGTTCGCGTCGTTCGCCTCCGGTTTCTCGTTCGTCTCCATCCTGACGACGGTGTTCCAGCTCTTCATCATCGGCTACGGCTTCGGGGGCCCGGCCTACATCTGGACCTGGCCGATCGTGTTCGTCGGGCAGTTCTGCGTCTGTCTGGTCTTCGCCGAGCTCGCCGCGACCTATCCGATCGCCGGCGCGATCTACCAGTGGTCCCGACGCGTCTCGAACGACCCGATCGGCTGGATGGCCGGCTGGCTCATGCAGATCGGCTACATCGTCTCGGTCGCGGCCATCGCGATCGCGCTGCAGGCCGTGCTGCCCGAGGTGTGGAGCGGGTTCCAGCTCGTCGGCGGCGACCCGGACCCGACCTCGCCGACCGGCGCCCTGAACGCCATCGTCCTCGGCTCGATCTGCATCGCGCTCTGCATCGTCATCGCCTCGTTCGGGGTGACCCGCATGGCGTGGGTGACGCGGACCGGGGTGACCATCGAGATCGTCGGCGTCCTGGTGGTCGTCGTCCTGCTGTTCACCCACGCCCAGCGCGGCCCCGAGGTGGTGCTCGAGACGAACGGCGTCCAGGGCGACGGCTCCTACGTCTGGCCGTTCCTCGCCTCGATGCTCATGGCCGCCTACGTGATGTACGGCTTCGACTCGGCGGCCGAGCTCTCCGAGGAGACCGGGGACCCCCGCCGGACCGCCCCGCAGGCGATCATCCGGTGCATGCTGCTCTCCGGCGTCGGCGGGCTGCTGCTGATCCTCGCCGCGCTCGTGGCCTCGCCGGACCTCGCCGCGCCGGAGATGTCGAGCGTGGGCATCGCCTGGGTGGTCACCTCCCAGCTCGGCGACGTCCTCGGGCGGATCGTGCTCGCGGTCGTCGCGATCTCCATCTTCTCGGCGGCACTGGCGATCGCGGCGTCGGCGACCCGGGTCATGTTCTCGATGGCCCGCGACGGCCGGCTGCCGTTCTCACGCGTGCTGGCCCACGTCTCGCCGCGCACGAAGACCCCGATCTGGTCCGGCGTCGTCGTCGGGGTGCTCTCGATCGGGGTGCTGCTGATCAACCTGGGGCAGACCTCGGTGTTCACCTCGGTCACGTCGATCTCGGTGGTGATCGTCTACCTGGCGTACCTGTTCGTCACGGTGCCGCGTCTCTGGCACCGGCTGCGGCGCTCGGCCCGCCACGAGGCCGATCCCGCGCACTTCTCGCTGGGCCGCTGGGGCCTGCCCGTGAACGTCGTGGCCGTGGTGTTCGGGGT
Organism: Actinomycetospora sp.; assembly: GCF_055612215.1. Taxonomy (NCBI): domain Bacteria; kingdom Bacillati; phylum Actinomycetota; class Actinomycetes; order Pseudonocardiales; family Pseudonocardiaceae; genus Actinomycetospora; species Actinomycetospora sp. Next base: position 2,431 of record NZ_JBVPVA010000291.1, read on the forward strand.
GTTCCTGCTGGTGAACATCGGCTGGCCCCGCCAGGCGGTGTACGACCCCGACGGCAGCAGCGTGGTCCTGCAGTACTCGGCGCCGCTGGCCGTGGTGGTCGTCGTCGTGCTCGGTCTGGGCGCCTACGCGGTCATGCGGCGCCAGGCCCGCGACGCGACTCCCGTCGAGCGACACTGAATCCGGACGTTCGCGACGAACACCGCGAAAGGCCCCGTCCACCGAGTCGTCCCGATCGGATTTGCGTAGTCGACTACGGATGACGGCACGGGTCGTCCTGCGCGACCGTTCCCCCGGCAAGCCATCGCACCGCCCGGCGGTGCCTGCTGCGCTGGGGGAGACGTCATGGATCGGACGGAGACGTTCGGGGGCTTTGGGCGATTCATGACGTACTGGGGCATTCCCCACCCCCGCTCGTCCTCCGACGGGGATCCCACGCTCGCGGCCGCGGCGGGTGCCACCCCCGCTGACCGGGGAGCACGCGTGCGCGGCCCGGCGGCGGTAGGGGAGACCCCACCCCGCGGGGCAGGGAATGCCCGCCGGGAACGAGGGCGCGCACCCTCTCGGGACGATTCCCGGAAGGCCATTCTTCAGAGGTGCCTCGCCGAACCCGGCGACAGCGCGACCACCGGCGGTCGATTCCCGACCGACCCCTTCCGAAAGTGAGACCACCATGGCTCCGCAGACTCCCCCCGCCGCCACCATCAGCGGGGACAACAAGACCGTCGTCGAGCACAAGGACGGCACCACCTCCGTCTTCGACAGTGCCGGGAAGTTGGAACAGACCCTCCCGCCCGGCACCGCGATCACGGTCACGGGCAACAACGTCACGGTGAACTCGGCGCACGACAACAGCAACATCAAGGTCGAGGGCGTCGGTGACAAGGTCACCTCCAGCGGCGCCGGCAGCCACATCACGGCGACCGGTGCCGGCAGCTCGGTCACCTCGTCGGGTGTCGGCAGCCAGGTCACCGCGACCGGGGTCGGCGAGAACGTCTCCGCCTCCGGGGCCGGCAGCACGATCTCGTCCTCGGGGGCCGGCAGCACGGTCACCTCGACCGGGGTCGGCCAGCAGGTCTCCGCCTCGGGTGCCGGCGGCACCGTCTCGGCGTCCGGCGCGGGGACCTCGGTCGCGGCGTCCGGTGTGGGCAGCACGGTCACCGCGTCGGGGGCCGGGGAGACCGTCATCGCCTCGGGCGCCGGCGAGCACATCACCATCAGCGGCGCCGGCGACTCGAGCGTGATCTCGGGGGCCGGGAGCACCGCCACCGTCTCCGGTGTGCAGGACTCCACGACCGTCAGCGGGGTCGCCGACCAGGTCACGGTCACCGGGGTCGCGGACCAGACCACCGTCACGGGCATCGGCGACACCACGAACGTCAAGGGCCTCGACGACGTCACGACGGTCAAGGGCCTGAACGACACCACCAACGTCAGTGGGACCGGCGACCAGACCACGGTGTCGGGGCTGAACGACACCACGAACGTCTCCGGGCTGAGCGACACGACGGCCGTGACCGGTCTGGGCGACACCACCAACGTCACCGGGATCAACGACACCACGGGCGTCTCCGGGGCGTTCGACACGACGAACGTCAACGGCGTGCTCGACCACACGACCGTGACCGGCAACTTCGACACCACGAACGTCAACGGCCGCTTCGACGACACGACGGTGACGGGGACCCTCGACACGACGAACGTCAGGGGCGACTTCGACACCACCAACGTCAAGGGGAACTCCGACACCACCAACGTGACGGGGAACTCCGACCAGACGACGGTCGCGGGGAGCCACGACACCACGACCGTGTCCGGGTTCGGCGACCGGACCGACGTCACCGGGAACTTCGACCAGACGAACGTCAACGGCGTGCTCGACTCGACGAACGTGCACGGCATCGGCGACACCACCCACGTCTCCGGGCTCGGCGACCAGACCCGGATCGACGGGTTGGGGGACCGGACGACGGTCGACGGGCACTTCGACCGGACCGACGTCGGCGGCGCGTTCAACCCGACGCAGGTCAACACCCCGACCAACACCACGACGTCGCACGGCGTCGGTGACACGGTGACCGGTCCGGGGGCCCCCGGTGGCTTCCACCCGCTCGCCGCGGGCCAGGGTGCCGCGGGCGGGATCGGCGCCGGGGCCGGGCACGGGGCCTTCCACGGAACGCAGGCGCAGGCCGGACAGCAGGCCCACCAGACGGTGGCGGCCGGCCAGGGCCACCAGGAGACCTTCGCGCCGGTCGAGCACCAGGCCCCGCAGCACGAGGCGGAGCACGCGGAGACCCACGTCCAGGACCACCACCAGGACCAGGGTCACGAGGCCGCGGCCGCGCAGCACTCGCACGACAGCGGGCACGGCTCGCAGCACGGTGGCGGCGACGACCACCACGCTGCCTCGGCGGCACAGCACCACGGCTGAGTCGTCCCCCCGAGCGAGCCCCGGACCCCCGGACGTGGGGGTCCGGGGCTCGCTCGGCGTCCGGCTCCGCCCGGCGACCTTGTGCCGCGGACCGACCCGGCGCATGGTCGTCACCACGCCGCTCCAGCAAGGAGGCACGATGTCCCCCGCCCAGGTCGGCGGCGCCGCGGCGCGCCACGCCGCCGAGACGTTGGACCTGGCCGTGCAGGGTGCGCAGGCCTACGAACGCGAGGACCTCGCCGAGCGACTGACCTCGACCCGGGCGCTGCTGACCGACAGCTCGGTGACCGTGCACGTGGTCGGGGAGTTCAAGCAGGGCAAGAGCTCGCTGATCAACGCCCTGCTCGGCGTGGCGGTCTGCCCCGTGGACGACGACATCGCGACCTGTGTGCCCACCGAGGTGCGCTACGCGCAGCAGGTGAGCGCGGTCGCGAACTTCGAGTCCGCCTCGGGCTCGGGCGGCGCCGGCTGGACCGAGCCGATCCCGCCGGCACAGCTGTCCGGCTACGTATCGGAGTCCGGCAACGCCGGGAACCACCGCCGCCTGCGCTCGGTCGCGGTCGGCCTCGACCGCCCGCTGCTCTCCCAGGGCCTCGTCCTCGTCGACACCCCCGGGGTCGGCGGGATCGGGGCGACGGCCAACGCCTCCGCCCTGAGCGCCCTCCCGCGCTCGCACGCGGTCCTCTTCGTCACCGATGCGTCCCAGGAGCTCACCGACGCCGAGCTGCGCTTCCTGCGCGCGGTCCAGGACCTCTGTCCCCACGTCGTGGTCGTCCTGTCGAAGGTCGACCTCTACGCGCACTGGGAGCAGATCCGGACGCTCGACGCCGAGCACCTCGCGCACCACCGGATCCCGCTCGAGATCATCCCGCTCTCCAACACGATCCGCTGGCAGGCGGCGAAGGCCGACGACCAGGAGCTCAACCAGGAGTCGGGCTTCCCGGTCCTTGTCGCCCGGCTCAACGAGGTCATCGGCCACGCCGGGCAGCTGGCGCTCGACACCGTCACGGCGCACCTGTCCTCGGTGATCGACCAGCTCGAGGTCGTGATGCGGGCGCGGCGGACCGCGCTGGACGCCCCGGGCGAGGCCGGCGTGGTCGTCGAGCAGCTCACGGCGGCCAAGGAGCGCGCCGACGCGCTGCGGGACCGGTCGGCGCGGTGGCAGCAGATCCTCCAGGACGGCTTCAGCGACATCGCCTCCGACGTCGACTTCGACCTCCGCGACCGGTCGCGGGCCGTGCTCCACGAGGCGGAGGCGAAGATCGACGAGGGCGATCCCGCCCAGGGGTGGGAGGAGTTCGAGGCATGGCTGCGGCAGCGCCTGGCCGGCGAGGCGCTGGAGAATTACGCGATCTTCGTGCGACGGGCGAAGGAGGTCGCCCGGGCGGTCGGTGAGCACTTCGAGCTGGCCGAGGCCGAGGTCGTCGGGGTGCGGGACGTCGGCGCGCCCCTCGAGCTGATCGGCGGGTTCGCCATCGACGCCGCGTTCGTCGAGAGGAAGGCCAAGGGCGCCGGGATGGCCGCGTTCCAGAAGGCCTACGGCGGCTTCCTCATGTTCACCATGCTGAGCCACATGACGGCGCTGGTGATCCCGTTGCCGTTCGGGCTGGTGGCGGCCGCGCTCATGGGCGGGTCGGGCATCAAGGAGGAACGGCGCCGGGCCCTCGAACGGCGCCGCGGCGAGGCCAAGATGGGCGTCCGCCGCTTCGTCGACGAGTTCAACATGACGGTCGGGAAGGACTCGCGCGACGCGGTCCGCCACGTCCAGCGCGAGCTGCGGACCGCCTGGAGCGACCGGGTCGCCGAGCTGCAGCGCTCGGCCAACGAGGCGCTCGTGGCCGCCCAGCAGGCGGTCAAGGGCGACGAGAACGCCGCGGGCACCCGGGAGCGCCTCGACCAGGACCTCGAGCTGCTGGCGAGGCTGCGCGCCCGCCTCCACGACCTGTCCGCGCACCGCGAGCGCGTCGAGGCGCCCCGGGAGGTCCCGGCCGCCGCCACGTCGGGGGGTGGGGCGTGAGCGGGCCGGTCGGGCCCTGGGGCTCCGGACGCCCGCCGTCGGGGCCCCCGCCGACGGGGCCACGGCCGCCGTCGGGACCCCAGCCGCCGGGACCCCTGCCGTCGGGACCGCTGCTGGAGAGCGTGCGGGCGCTGGTCCGCCAGGCCGGCCGCGTCTACGCGGGCGGGCCGGCGATGCCGGAGCTGGCGGCCGTCGCGTCCCGGCTCGACGAGCCGCTGCGGGTGGCGCTGGCCGGCCGGATCAAGGCGGGCAAGTCCACCCTGCTCAACGCGCTGGTCGGCCAGGAGCTCGCCGCCACCGACGCGGGGGAGTGCACCCGCGTGGTGACCTGGTACCGCGACGGGCTGGCGTACCGCGTCATGGCCCACCCGCGGACCGGTCCGCCCCGGCCGCTGCCCCCGCGGCCGTCGGGGGCGCTGCTCGACATCGACCTGCGGGGCCTGCGCGCCGAGGACATCGACCGGCTCGTCGTCGACTGGCCCTCGGCGTCGTTGCGCACGATGAGCCTGATCGACACGCCGGGGATGGACTCGCTGAGCAGCGAGCTGTCCCGGCGCGCCGAGTCCGCGCTCGGCGCCGACGACGCGCCGGCCCAGGTCGACGCCGTGGTGTACCTGATGCGTCACGTCCACGCCTCCGACGTCCGGTTCCTCGAGTCCTTCCGCGACGACCCCGCCGAGCGGCGCCCCATCAACACCCTGGGCGTGCTGGCCCGGGCCGACGAGGTCGGCCACGGCCGGGAGGACGCCCTCGAGAGCGCGGCCCGGATCGCGGCCCGCTACGAGCAGGACGCGCGGCTGGCGGCGCTGTGCCAGACGGTGCTGCCCGTCGCGGGCCTCCTCGCCGCGACCGCGGCCACCCTGCGCGAGGACGAGTTCCGGGCCGTGACCACGCTCGCGGCGGCGGAC
>NZ_JBVPVA010000457.1:0-4564 GCF_055612215.1 Actinomycetospora sp.
TTACCGCTCGACTTGCATGTGTTAAGCACGCCGCCAGCGTTCGTCCTGAGCCAGGATCAAACTCTCCAACAAAAACCGTTAGAAGAGAAAAACCAACTCTCCTGACAAAAACTAGCTACTCAAAGAAACCCCCAACCAAAAAGGTCAGAGGCCAAAGCACACAAAACGTCAGCACACTGTTGAGTTCTCAAAGGACGACCACACGGGCCCCGACCGCCGCACATCGTGCGGCCCGGTCAACCCGGCGCTCTCAGGGAGCCACCCTACCACCAACCCGGTGCAGGGCAACTCCCCCAACCTAACTGCCACCGGAGTTCGGAGCAAGCCCCTCGCCCCGGCGGCATCGAGAACTTTACACACCTGGTGAACCCCCCGGAGACGGGGGGGTCGGGCCACGCGTTGCTGCTGGTCAGCCGCGACGCGTGCCGATCCCGGGCCCGCGCGTGCCGTCGGGTCGGCCGCGACCGGGGGCGCTCAGACCGCCGTCCCCGTTGCCGCGCGCGGGCGCGCCCTCACCCGGGCGCGGGTCACCGTGGCCCTGGGACGGGTCGCCGGGAGCCCAGCCGCTCTCCTCGGGCCCGGTGTGTCGGAAGGCGTCCATCGCCTCGGCGAGCAGGTTCGCCAGGCGGGCACCGTTCTCCCCCCTGGGCGCCCGTCCCCCCGCTCCGGCGTCCGGTGGCGGTGCGGCCCGGTCGGGCGCCTCCGGCGGGCGTGCGGCGAAGCGCTGGTCGGTGGTCGGCAACGGCATCGAGCCCGAGACGTGCCGCCGGGCCGAGGGCACCTCGACGCCCGGGGACCGAACGTCGTGCTGGGGTTGCGCCGGCGGCTGGTCCGGCGCGCCGTACTCGGCGAGCAGCCCTGCGAGCGTGAGCGCCAGCTCCTCGTCGAACTCGGCCCGACCGGCTCCCCCGGGCTCGTACCGCGACACGGGCGGCGACCCGGCCAGGGGTGTGCTCGTGGAGCGGTGGGGCGCGGGAACCTCCCGCTCCTCCCGGCGCGGCGGGGGCGAACCCGGCACCACCCCGGGTGGCACCCCATCCCTCCGGGCCTCGTCGGCACGGCCCGTCGCGAGGACAGGGCTCGAGCCGCGCGCCGACGTCGTCGGACCGGCCCCCCGATCCGGCTCCGCACGTGGCGGCGTGTCCCGCCCGACCTCGGCGGCACCCTCGAGCGGGCGTCCGAGGCCGCCCCCGGAGTTCACGGAGCCCAGGGGATCCGCCGGATCGATGTGGGGGAACTCCTCCGGGGACGGCTCCGTGCCGGGACCGAAGCGGTCGGCACCCGCGGGAACGACGTCGCGTCGCCGCGGCGCGGTCGAGAACGCGTCGAACGTCGGGCGGGAGCCCGTGTCCGCCCGGCCCTCGGCGGGAGGCTCCGGGACCTCGTCGTCGCCCCCACCCGGACCTCGGATCCAGGAGGGGGTCGCCGGCGGGGACGCGGCGTCGGGGCCGCCCTCCGGGACGCCGGTGGCCCTCTCCTCGGCGCCACCGAGCCCACCCGCCTCCACCCGCTCGCCGGCATCCGCCGACGCGGTCGTCCCGGCTCCCGGCGCCGGCGCGGCTCCGTTGGTGCCGAGCAGGCGGGCCAGGGTCTCCGGGACGCTCTCGGTGCCTGGCGGACGGGACGCGCCGTCGGCACCCTGCCGCCGGTGGCTCCGCCGCCGGACCGGGGCATCCGTGCCGTCCACCTCGCCGCCCGGTCCGTCGCCGACCGCGGGTTGCGCGTCGGGGACGACGGACTCCGCCTCGGACGTGGACGTCGGCCCCGGGCCAAGGGCGGGTGCGGTCGGCGTCGGCGTCGGCGTCGGCTCGGGGGCCGGCGTCGGCGTCGGCCGCGGGGGCAGCTCTGGCGCCGACGCGGCGAGGGTGGCGAGGGCCCGCAGGGCCGGGTCGCGACGATCGCGGGCCCGCGACTCCAGCGCGTGGCCGTGACGGACCGCGGTGAGAGCCGCCGCGAGGTCGCCGCCACGTTCGGCCGCGGACGCGACCACTTCCCAGGCCCGCGCCGCGTCCGCGTCGTGGCCCGCGTCCTCGAGCTGTTCGGCGGCGCTGCGCGCCAGGGTCCGCGCCTCGTCGTGGGCTCCGCGCGCGAGGTGGACGCGCTCGGCGAGGGCGAGCCGGACCCGCGCGGCGGGGCGCACCAGCGGAGGTGTGATGGTCGTGGGGAGCGCCGCGCGACCGCGCTCGAGCGCCTCGTCCGGACGGCCGAGGTCGAGCAGCAGGTCCACGTGGTCCGCGGCGGCGAGCAGGGATCGTCGCCCGCCGTCCGGGTCCGCGTCGGGGTCGGAGGACTCGACGCCGGACACCAGCGGCAGGGCCGTCGCGGGGTCGCCGCTGCGGCTCCGCGCGGCGGCCCGGGCGCGCGCCAGGTCCCGCCGCGCGAGACCGGCGTCGGGCTCCCCGGTCTGTCGCAGCGCGGTCTCGGCCTCCTGCGCCGCCCGGTCGGCGCCCGCCACGTCCCCGGTCGTGCCCGCCAACCGGGCTCGGACCAGGGCCGCGTGGACGGTGGTCCGGTTCGGGAGCTCCTCGCCGGGACCGACCGGCGCGACGAGGCGGGTGGCGATCCCGTCGTCCCCGAACCCCATCGCCGCGGCGGCCAGCTCGACCAGGAGTCCGGCGAGGTCGTCGCGGTCCTGGCGGACCGCGGCGTCCTCGAGCAGGGGCGTCGCGCGGGACACGACCTCCTCGAACCGGTCGGCCTCGGCCAGCGACCGGATCACCGAGCGCTGCGCGGCCGCCCGGGCCCCGGTGTCGTCACCGGCGAGACGCAGGGCGTGCTCCGCCAGCGACAGGCCGAGGCGGTGGTCGCTCCAGCGCAGCCCGTCGGCGACCTCGAGGACGGTGCGCGCCGAGAGCGCACCTTCTCCTGGTGCCACGAGCGCTCCCTTCTCGGCGTCGACCGCGGGTCCGTCCCGCGACCGTGCGGGACGTCAGTCCCGGGTGAGCTTGCGGTGCGTCACCCGGTGCGGACGGGCCGCCTCGGCGCCCAGTCGCTCGATCTTGTTCTGCTCGTAGTCGGCGAAGTTCCCCTCGAACCAGAACCAGGCCGCCGGATGGTCGTCGGTGCCTTCCCAGGCCAGGATGTGCGTGCACACCCGGTCGAGGAACCAGCGGTCGTGGGACACGACCACGGCGCAGCCCGGGAAGTTCTCGAGCGCGTTCTCCAGCGACGAGAGCGTCTCGACGTCGAGGTCGTTGGTCGGCTCGTCGAGCAGCAGCAGGTTGCCGCCCTGCTTGAGGGTCATGGCGAGGTTCAGCCGGTTGCGCTCGCCGCCCGACAGCACGTTGACCGGCTTCTGCTGGTCGGGCCCCTTGAAGCCGAACGCCGAGACGTAGGCACGCGACGGCATCTCGACGTTGCCGACCTGGATGTAGTCCAGCCCGTCGGACACGACCTTCCAGACGTTGTCGGTCCCCGACAACCCGGACCGGTTCTGGTCGACGTAGGAGAGCTTCACGGTGTCGCCCACGCGCACCGTGCCGGAGTCCGGCTGCTCGAGACCGACGATGGTCTTGAACAGGGTCGTCTTGCCCACGCCGTTCGGGCCGATGACGCCGATGATGCCGTTGGGGGGCAGCGAGAAGGACAGGTCCTTGATCAGCAGCCGGTCGTCGAACCCCTTGTCCAGGTGGCTCACCTCGACGACGACGTTGCCCAGTCGGGGTCCCGGCGGAATCTGGATCTCCTCGAAGTCCAGCTTCCGGGTCTTCTCCGCCTCCGCGGCCATCTCCTCGTAGCGGGCCAGGCGCGACCGGCTCTTGGCCTGCCGGGCCTTGGCGCCGGAGCGGACCCAGGCGAGCTCGTCGGCGAGCCGCTTGCGCAGTTTCGCGTCCTTGCGGCCCTGGACGGCGACGCGCTCCGCCTTCTTCTCGAGGTACGTCGAGTAGTTGCCCTCGTAGGGGTAGGCCCGGCCGCGGTCGAGCTCGAGGATCCACTGCGCCACGTTGTCGAGGAAGTAGCGGTCGTGGGTCACGGCCAGCACCGCGCCCTCGTACGAGGCGAGGTGGCTCTCCAGCCACTGCACGCTCTCGGCGTCGAGGTGGTTGGTCGGCTCGTCGAGCAGGAGCAGGTCGGGCTTGCTCAGCAGGAGCTTGCAGAGCGCCACCCGGCGCCGCTCGCCCCCGGACAGGTGCGTGACCGGGGAATCCCCGGGCGGGCAGCGCAGGGCGTCCATCGCCTGCTGCAGCTGCGAGTCGAGGTCCCAGGCGTCGGCGTTGTCGAGGTCCTCCTGGAGCTTCCCCATCTCCTCCATGAGCTCGTCGGAGTAGTCGGTCGCCATGAGCTCCGCGATCTCGTTGTACCGCTGGAGCTTCAGCGCGACGTCCCCGGCGCCCTCCTGGACGTTGCCCAGGACGGTCTTCTCCTCGTTCAGCGGAGGCTCCTGCTGCAGGATCCCGACCGTGGCACCGGGGGCGGAGAACGCCTCGCCGTTGTTCGGCTGGTCGAGCCCCGCCATGATCTTGAGAACGCTCGACTTGCCCGCGCCGTTCGGCCCGACCACGCCGATCTTCGCCCCGGGCAGGAAGTTCAGCGTGACGTCGTCCAGGACCACCTTGTCGCCGTG
>NZ_JBVPVA010000491.1:0-1218 GCF_055612215.1 Actinomycetospora sp.
CCGTCGGCGACGGCGGGCCGAGATGGATGGTCGCCGCCCGCGGACCCGCGAGGGTCCGTGGGTACAGGATCCGGCTTACAGGCCGACTCCTCCGCCTCCGACCTGTGCACCCGGCAGCCCTCCGGCCTGGTGCCGTCGACCGCCACGAGCAGACCGAGGCACCCGGTGCCCTCGGACACCGCCGCCGACACGACCCACCCGGGAGGGGACATGGAGGGCGATCCGACCAGCACGGCGCGCAGCCACTCGTGATGACCGGGAGCGAGCGCCGGCCGCCGTGCTCCGGGTCCCGGGCCGACGGCGCTGTGGCGCACCGTCCCACCGAGTCGGGCGTCACCGCGTGAAGACCCTGATCTCGGCCGGCACGGTCGTCCCGGAGCCGGCCACCGCGCTGGCGGACTCGGCGGTCGTCGTGGACGCCGGCGTCGTCGTCGAGGTCGGGCCGAGCGAGGAGCTCCGCGCGCGGCACGGGGACGCGCACGTCCTCGACCACCCGACGGGCGTGGTGGTCCCGGGCCTGATCAACGCGCACGTGCACCTCGCGTTCGACGAGTCGGCGGACATCGCCGCGGTGGACGAACAGGACGACGACGTCGCCCTCATCCTCGCCATGGCCGGACGCGCCCAGCGACTGCTGCACCGGGGCACCACGACGGTGCGCGACGTCGGCGACCGCGGCGCGCTGGCGGTGCGGCTGCGGGAGGCCACCGTCGCGGGCGCCGTCGTCGGACCCCGGGTCCTGAGCGCGGGCTCGCCGCTGACCCCACCCGGTGGGCACTGCTGGTTCCTCGGCGGAGAGGTCGACCCCGGAGACCACGGGGCGCTGCGGGCCGCGGTGGACCGGCAGGTCGAGGCAGGTGTGGACCTGGTCAAGGTGATGGCCTCGGGTGGGGGGACCACTCGTGGCGGGGCGGCGATGTGGCAGCCGCAGTTCGGGCTCGACCAGCTCCGCACGGTCGTGGAGCAGGCCCGCCTGCGGGGGGCCCCGGTGGCGGCGCACGCACACGACGTCGACAGCATCGAGGCCGCGGTCCGGGCCGGGGTGAGCACCGTCGAGCACTGCACCTGGATGAGTGGCGGGATGCAGGAGTTCGCCGGCCGTGAGCGCGCGCGATCGATCGTGGACGCGATGGTCGAGCAGGGCATCGCGGTGTGCCACGCCCACCCGAACCGGTGGGAGTTCTTCCGCATGGTGCACGGCGAGGCGGACGCCGACGA
>NZ_JBVPVA010000546.1:0-1976 GCF_055612215.1 Actinomycetospora sp.
TCGTCGGCGTCCCCGACGCCACCCCCGGCGCCGTGCACCCGGCGAGCGGCGCCGTGGGCCACGTGGACCACGGCGGCCCGCCACCCGCGTGGCGCCCACGGGTCAGCGACCGGGGAGCACGACCACGCGACGGCGGGGCTCCTCGCCCTCGCTCTCGCTATGCACCCCGTCCACGCTCGCGACGGCGTCGTGCACGATCTTGCGCTCGAACGGCGTCATGGGACGCAGCTTCTGGCTCTCGCCGCTGTCCTTGACCTCCTGGGCCGCCCGGCGGCCCAGCTCGGTCAGCTCGGAGCGCCGGTTCGACCGCCAGCCGGCGATGTCGAGCATCAGCCGGTTCCGGGTCCCGGTGCTCTGCTGCACCGCCAGGCGCGTCAGCTCCTGGAGCGCCTCGAGGACGTCGCCCCGCTGCCCGACGAGCTTCTCCAGGTCCTTGCCGCCGTCGATGCTGACGATCGCGCGCCCGGCCTCGACGTCGAGGTCGATGTCGCCGTCGAAGTCGAGGATGTCGAGGAGTCGCTCGAGGTAGTCCCCGGCGATGTCCCCCTCGCGCACGAGGACGTCCTGGGGGGAGCCCTCGGCGCCCTCCGTCGGCGCGGCGTCCTCCGCGCGACCGTCCGACTGCAGGGTCTCGGACACGGCATGTCTCCTCTCGACGGGCCGCGGACGGCCCTCCGGGTCCCGCGCCGGCCGATCCTCGACGGTCGAGGGACGACGGCCCGGGTGGCTGGGATGGGGGCGCGCGAGCGCCCCGGGGGTCGGTTCCGCCGTCGGGGCGTGGACGGGACCGACCGGGGTCAACGTCGCTTCTTCGACTTCTTGCCGCCGCCGGGGCGTCCCGACGAGGCGAGCTGCCCGGAACGGGCGCCGTTCTTGCCCGAACCGTTGCCGCCCGAGCCGTTGCCCGAGCCGTTCTTGGCCGCCGGGGAGCCCACCTTGCCGGGGGCGGCACGGCCACTGCCCTTCCCGGACGACGGGCGGGCGCCGGGCTTGGGCTTGCCGGGGGCGGCGCCGTTGGACGGTGCGGCCGCGGCCCCCGCCGGGGCGTCCTGCGGCTCGTCCACGTCGATCACAGCGGCGTCGACCACGGCAGGGGCCGCCTGTGCGGCGTCGACGCGCTTCGGCTTCTGGCCCGGCTTGGGCGCGAGGAGGTCGCGCTGCTCGGCGGCCTGGGCGCGCCGGTCCTCCTCCTCGCGGGCGATGCGGCCGTACACGTACCACTGCTGGGTCAGCGTCCAGGAGTTGTTCGCCAGCCAGTACAGCAGGATCGCGATCGGGAAGAAGGCACCGAAGACGAGCACGCCGATCGGGAACAGCCACATCGTCAGCTTCTGCATGACCGCGGCCTGCGGGTTCGCCGCGGACGCCGTCGTCTGGTGCTGGGCCGAGATGCGCGCCGTGAAGTGGGTGGCGACGCTGGCGATGATCATCAGCGGCAGCGCCACCGGGACGACCGAGGGGGTGAAGCTCGAGAAGTTGAGGGAGAAGTGCCCGAGCTCCTGGGCGCCGCCGAAGATCGCCTGGGAGAGCTTGACGCCGAAGAGGCTGGCGTTGTTGAAGGAGATGACGTCGTCGCGGTCGAAGACGTAGTTGTACGGGTAGTTGGGCTGGAAGCCCCGCAGCACGTGGAAGAGCCCGATGAAGACCGGCAGCTGCACCAGGACCGGCAGGCAGCCGCCGAGCGGGTTGACGCCGTGCTCCTTCTGGAGCTTCTGCATCTCCTCCGCGAGCTTCTGCTTGTCGCCCTTGTACTTCTCCTGCAGCTTCTTGATCTGCGGCTGGAACTCCTGCATCTTCCGCATCGAGCGGACCTGGCTGACGAACGGCTTGAACAGCAGCGCGCGCAGCGTGAAGACGAGGAAGATCACCGACAGCGCCCAGGCGAACCCGCTGTCGGCGCTCAGCACGAAGCCGAACACCTTGTGCCAGAACCACAGGATGGCCGACACCGGGTAGTAGATGAAGTTCAGCACGAC
>NZ_JBVPVA010000606.1:0-2803 GCF_055612215.1 Actinomycetospora sp.
CGGCGGTGAAGGCGTCGACGGCGGCGAGGGCGAGCGCGGCCGGGTCGGGGTGGCGCAGGCCGGTGTCGACGACGCCGTGGGGGCCGTCGAGCAGGAGCGCGGCCGTCGAGTCCTCGCCGGGTGGACCCTCGTCGGGCGTCAGGCCCGCCGACGAGCCCCCTGGACGTCCACTCGAGGTGAGGACCACGGTGATGTCGGCGCCCTGGCCGGAGACGTCGCCGCCGTGCTGCGCGAGGGGACCCTCCGGCCCGACGGAGCGGCCGGATCCTCCCCTCACGCCCGGAGTCGCCGGCGGAACCCGGTCCTCCAGCGCCACGAGCAGCCGGCCCGGGACGTCGACCCGCCCCCGCAGGTCACCGGCGACCCTCGTGGCGACCGCGTCGAGCCGGGTGGACCGGGGCGAGGCGAGCAGGCCGCAGGGGACGTCGCGCCCGCGGGCGTCGAGCAGTCCTTCGGGCCGGTCGGCGCGCAGGGCGTCCGCCAGGTCGTCGGCGGTGCTTCCCGCGAGGCCGCGGACCTGCAACGATCCCCGCGAGGTCAGCTCGAGGGGGGATCCGCCCACGGCCGCCGCACCGGCCAGCAGGCGCAGCTCGTCCGCGCCGATCGCCCCACCCACCGGCCGGAATCGCGCGAGCGCCCCGTCGGCCGCGTCGTGCCGACGCCAGGCCCCCGGGCACGCGTCGGGCCGGGAGCGGAGCATGGTCACACAGTACGGGGCGACGCCCCAGCATCTAGTCAGATGGTGAGATGTCGGACCGCACACGGCCCTCCGGCGGTCCGTGATCGGGACGTCACCGCCGTGTCAGGATGTCTGCTCAGATGATGAGGTGTGGGCGGGGTCCGCACCCGTCGGACCCGCCACCGTCCCCGAACATGCTGGAGCGCCGGTGCTGTTGCTGCTCTCGACGTCCGACACCGACCTCCGCTCGGCCCGGGCCGGGAGCGAGGACGGTGACGGCCCCGCCGTGCCGTGGCGGTGGGCGAACCCCTCCCGGGTCGACCCGGCCCAGGACCTGCCCGGGCTCCTCGAGGGCGTGGACCTCGTCGTCGTGCGCCTGCTCGGCGGGCGCCAGGCCTGGGAGGCGGGCCTCGACGCGCTGCTCGACCCGGGATCGCAGCCGCGGCCCGTCGTCGTGCTCGGCGGGGAGCAGGCGCCCGATGCGCAGCTGATGGAGTCCTCGACGGTCCCGGTGGGCGTCGCGACCCAGGCGCACCTCTACCTCGCCCAGGGCGGCCCGGACAACCTGCGCGAGCTGGCCGCGTTCCTCTCCGACACCGTGCTGCTCACCGGGCACGGGTTCGCGCCGCCGGAGGAGCTGCCGACGTGGGGTCGGCTGTCGGGGTGGGAGCCGGTCGACGACGCGGATTCACTGCCACTGGATGCAAGCGACGACGCTTCGCTGGCATCGAGGACCCGGCCCCGCGTCGCCGTCGTCTACTACCGCGCCCACCACGTCGCCGGGAACACCGCGTTCGTCGACGCCCTGTGCCACGCCGTCGTCGACGCCGGCGGAATCCCCGAGCCGCTGTTCTGCTCGAGCCTGCGCGCCCCCGACGACGAGCTCGTCGAGCGCCTCCGCGAGGCCGACGTCCTGATCACCACGGTGCTCGCCGCCGGCGGGTCGAAGCCGGCCACGGCCTCCGCGGGCGAGGACGACGAGTCGTGGGACACCGGCGCGCTCGCCGCGCTCGACGTCCCGATCCTCCAGGCCCTCTGCCTCACCCGGACCCGCGAGGAGTGGCTGGCCGACGACGACGGCGTGAGCCCCCTCGACGCCGCCAACCAGGTCGCGGTCCCGGAGTTCGACGGCCGCATCATCACGGTGCCCTTCAGCTTCAAGGAGATCGACGGCGACGGGCTCCCGGTCTACGTCGCCGACCCCGAGCGGGCCGCGCGCGTCGCCGGGCTCGCCGTCAACCACGGCCGGCTGCGCCACCTGCCGAACGCGGACAAGAAGATCGCCCTGATCCTCTCCGCCTACCCGACGAAGCACGCGCGCATCGGCAACGCGGTCGGGCTCGACACCCCGGCCTCCGTCGTCGCCCTGCTCGAGGCCATGCGCGACGCCGGCTACCGGATCGGCGACGTCCCCGGGCTCGCCGAGCGGGACGGCGACCTGCTCATCCGCGCCCTCATCGCCGCCGGCGGCTACGACCAGGACTGGCTGACCGAGGAGCAGATGGCGGCCAACCCGGTCCGGATCGACGCCGCCGAGTACACGACGTGGTTCGAGACCCTGCCGGCCGACTTCCGGGAGGGGATCGAGGAGCACTGGGGCCCGGCGCCGGGGGAGATGTTCCTCGACGACTCGACCGGTGAGCAGGCGATCGTCCTCGCCGCCCTGGTCCGCGACCACGTCGTGATCATGATGCAGCCGCCGCGCGGGTTCGGGGAGAACCCGATCGCGATCTACCACGACCCCGACCTGCCGCCGAGCCACCACTACCTCGCCGCCTACCGCTGGCTGCAGGCCGGGTTCGGCGCCGACGCCCTGGTCCACGTCGGCAAGCACGGCAACCTCGAGTGGCTCCCGGGGAAGACCGCGGCGCTGTCCGCCTCCTGCGCGCCCGACCCGATCCTCGGCGACCTCCCGCTCGTCTACCCCTTCCTCGTCAACGACCCCGGCGAGGGCACCCAGGCCAAGCGCCGCGCCCACGCCACGCTCGTGGACCACCTCGTCCCACCGATGGCCCGCGCGGAGTCCTACGGCGACCTCGCCCGCCTCGAGCAGCTGCTCGACGAGTACGCCTCGATCCAGGCCATGGACCCCGGCAAGATCGAGGCGATCCGCGGCCAGATCTG
>NZ_JBVPVA010000744.1:0-6437 GCF_055612215.1 Actinomycetospora sp.
CGGCGGTGTCGTGCTCGCCCGGGGTGCACGGGTCCTGACGGTGCTGCCCGGCGAGGAGCGCACCGCGTCGGCCCCGCTCGTCCTCGTGGCCCTGCCGGGCCCGGAGGCGGCGCGCGTGGCGGCGGCGACCGTGGGGCAGGAGGTCACCCTCACGCTGCGCTGAGCCGCCCTCGCCCTCGCCCTCGCCCTCGCTCTCGCCCTCGCCCTCGCCCTCGCCCTCGCCCTCGCGTGATCATCAGCACGTGAGGCAGGTCGGACGCGCCGAAACCTGCGCCGTGTGCCCGTCGTCGGCCAGGCCCGGCGGCGCTCTCCCGCCGCCCGAGATCATCAGCACGTGGGGCAGGTCGGACGCGCCGAGATCCTGCGCCGTGTGCCCCTCGACGAGGTTGAGTCCAGCGAAGGGTGGGCCGTGCCGGCGGGGGCCGAGCCGGGGCTGGCGCGACCTCCGCGTCACGAACACACTCCGGCCGAGGCGGTTCGACCCTGGAGAAATCGACGCGTCGCAGACACATTCCCTGACCTCGGCACCACCGAAGCCGGGCTCGGCCGGACGACCGCCACGTCGACGAGGAGTGTGCGCCACGCGCAGGTTCACCCACCACCAGGCCGCGCGCAGAGTGTGTGCGCCACGCGCAGGTTCACCCACGACCACGCGCCGCCCCGAGCGCAATGTGTGCGCCACGCGCAGATCCACCCACCACCAAGCGCCGCCGCGCGCAGAATGTGTTCGCCGCGCGCAGGTTCATCCACCACCAAGCGCCGCCCTGCGCACAATGTGTGCGCCACGCGCAGGTCTGCTCAACCGTGGTGCGGAGGCCGCTGATCGTCGTACCAGCGCCGGTCGCGCCCGCCGTCGTCACCCCGCGCCCGATCGGCGTCGTCGCGTTCGTCGGCACTCGCGCCCGACGCCTCGCCGAACAGCGCCTCGCGCGCCCGGCGGCGCGCCGCCGCCGCTCGCTCAGCGGCCGCCCGCGTGGCCTCGTCGGGCGCCGGCTCGTCAGGGACCTCCGGGTCCCCGACCATGCCTCAGTTCTCCTCGAGCCCGGAGAGCTCCGCGATCACGTGGGAGATCAGGGGCGTGAGGGTCGCCATGCCGTCGCGGACCGCGGCCCGGGACGCGGCGAGGTTGACCACGAGCGTCGAGCCCGAGACCCCGACCAGGCCGCGGGAGAGCCCGGCGTCGACCGCACCGGCGGCCAGGCCCGACGCGCGGATCGCCTCGGCGATGCCGGGGATGGGGCGGTCGAGCACGCCCGCGGTCGCGTCCGCGGTGACCGCGCGCGGGGAGACCCCGGTGCCGCCGACCGTGACGACGAGGTCGACCCCGCCGATGACCGCGGTGTTCAGGGCGTTGCGGATCGCCACGGACTCGCCGGGGACGACGATCGTGCCGTCGACGACGAGGCCGGCCTCGGCGAGCAGCTCGGTGACCAGGGGACCGGTCACGTCGGCCACCTCGCCGGTGGAGACGCGGTCGTCGACGATCACGACGAGCGCGCGCCCGAGCAGGTCTCCCTCGCCGCCGCCGAAGGTGTCGTCCTGCATCGCCGCCGTCGTCCGCGGGAGTTCCATGCCTGCAGACCCTAGCGAGCCGACCGCGGACCGCGTCGCCGGACGGCCCGCGGCTACCGTGACGCCGTGCACGTGCTCCTGACCGGCGGCGCCGGGTTCATCGGCTCCGCCATCGCCGACCAGCTCGCCGACCGCGGGCACACCCCGATCCTGCTCGACGCCCTCCTCCCACAGGCCCATGCCGAGGGCAAGGCGCCGGAGTGGACCGACCGCTACGAGATGGTCCGGGGCGACGTCCGGGACGCGACCCTGCTCGACCGTCTCCTGCCGCAGGTCGACGCCGTCTGCCACCAGGCGGCGATGGTCGGGCACGGCGTCGACCCCAACGACGCCCCCGCCTACGCGGAGAACAACGACGTCGCGACGGCCGTCCTGCTGGCCGCGATGTACCGCGCGCACCACACGAAGCTCGTCATGGCCAGCTCGATGGTGGTCTACGGCGAGGGCCGCTACTCGTGCCCCGAGCACGGGGTGCAGCCGCCGCCGGCGCGCACCCAGGCCGACGTCGACGCGGGCCGCTACGACCTCCCGTGCCCGGTCTGCGGCCGCGACCTGCGGGGCGAGCTGGTGCCCGAGGACGCGGCGCTGGAGCCCCGCTCGACCTACGCGGCGACGAAGCTCGCCCAGGAGCACCTCGCCGTCGCGTGGGCGCGCGCGACCGGCGGGCGGGTGTTCGCGCTGCGCTACCACAACGTCTACGGCCCCCGGATGCCGCAGAACACGCCGTACGCGGGGGTGGCGTCGATCTTCCGCTCGGCGCTCGAGCGGGGCGAGGCGCCGCGGGTGATGGAGGACGGCCGGCAGCGGCGGGACTTCGTGCACGTCAGCGACGTCGCGGGCATCAACGTCGCGGCGCTGGAGGCGCCGGAGGACACGACGGCGGCCGGCACGTGCACGCCGCTCAACGTCTGCTCCGGCGAGGTCCGCACGATCTCCGATCTCGCCACCCAGCTCGCGGGCGCGATGGACGGGCCGGCGCCGCAGATCGTCGGGGGCGCACGTCCCGGCGACGTCCGCCACGTCACCGCCGACCCGGCCCGCGCCGTCGAGCTGCTCGGCTACCGCGCGCGGGTGTCGTTCGCCGAGGGCATCACGCGGTTCGCGACGGACCCGCTGCGCGCGGCCGTCCGCTGACCGGCGCTCACCACACGGTCGACAGCAGGCTGTTCACGGTGATCGCGAGCACGGCCTGCGCGAGGAGCCACCACCGCGCCGAACGCGGCGGCAGCAGCGTGCACGCCAGCACCGCCCACGTGCCGAACGGCAGCCAGATCCGTTCCACCTCGGCCTTCGACAGGCCGGAGAGGTCGGCGGCGGCCACGGCGAGCAGCACGGCCCCGACGAGCAGCACGACGGCGAGCGGGGCCCGGCGCGGCCACCACACGAGCCGCCGCAGCCCGGCGACGACGGCCGGCCCGAGTGTCAGCACGAAGGCCGCGAGGTTCGCCCACACCCAGTACTCGTACGGGCGCAGCAGGCCGTACTCGCCGACCTGGTAGTAGCGCAGCTCGACCTGCTCGTACCCGTCGAGCCACCAGAACCCGCCGAGCGTGAACAGCCCGACGACCGCGAGCGCGCCCACCGCCCCGGCGACCAGCGGGGTCCAACGGCGGACCAGGACCGCGACGACGATCGGCACCAGTCCGCCCGCGACCAGGCCGTAGGACAGGAAGAGCGCCGCGCCGAGGACGACGCCGCCGACCAGGCAGAGGAGCGGGCCGAGCATCCCGCGCCGCACCGCCCCGAGCGCGAGGAACGCCACGCCCCACGCGAACACCGCGGCGAACATGCCGTCCGCCGACACCCCGACCCACACCGCGCCCGGGAAGAGCACCCCGAACGGGAGGTAGCGCCGTGCGAGGTCCCGCCCGGCCGTGACCGTCTCGGCCGGGAGCGGGTGGGTCACCCGACCGCCGCGCCCCTCCCCCGTCGCTCCGCTCGTCCCGAAGCGCAACCCGCCGAGCGCCCCGACGGTGATCGCCACCGCGACCGGCGCCGACGCGCCGATCAGCAGCGTCGCCAGACCCGCCGGCTCCCCGCCGGGGCCGAACAGGTCGGCCACTCCGACGTAGAACAGCGTCGCGAGCGGCGGGTGCCCCGACGCGTGCGTGACGAGCGTGTCGGGCGTCATCCCGACGATGCGGTCGGCGAACGTCGCGAGGAAGGGCCGCAGCCCGGGGAAGCGCCCGACCTCGACGAGGTACTCGGTGGGGGTCGTGAGCCGGTCCACGATGCCCGGCCGGAAGCCGTCGATCAGCGCCAACCCGACCGTCCACGCCACCGACGCGACGTAGGCCAGCCCCAGCAGCGGACCCCAGCGCAGGCGGGCGGCGACGGCGGGCCCGGAGAGCGCGACGAGCAGGGCGACGACGACCGCGGCGACCCCGCCGGGCTCGAAGTGCGGCAGCCACGCCGCGAGCAGCGGCGGCCACCCGACGAGGATCTTGACGCCCTCGTCGATCCCCTCCCAGCCGCGCAGCGCCGCGGCGGTGACGAGGGCCGCGCTGAGCAGCACGGCCACGAGGTCCCCGCGCAGCCGGGGCGCCCGGCGGCGGTCGTCGGGACCACCGGGCGTGACGGCGCGACCGTCGTCGTCGTGGGAGCGCACGCCCCCGAGCACGGTCGTCACGGCCACGGAGAGTACGAACCGGACGTGGTGGCCTGGTGAGGCGGGCTTACGCGGACGTGGCGTGTCCGCCGGACGGGGGCCCGGACGCGCCCGTGAGCGCGACGTGATGTCCGGCCCCCCGCGCGCGCCCCCGGGGCCGACCGCATAGCGTGACCGCGATGAGCGGGGACGCGGGACACGCTGCGCCGCGGAGCCGACCGGTCGACGTCGTGCTCCCGTGCCTCAACGAGGTCGAGGCGCTGCCCTCGGTCCTGGACGCGCTGCCCGACGGGTTCGACGCGGTCGTCGCCGACAACGGCTCCACCGACGGGACACCCGAGCTCGCCGCGGCCCGCGGGGCGCTCGTCGTGCACGAGGCGCGCAAGGGCTACGGCGCGGCGGTCCACGCGGGGCTGGTGGCGACGCGCACGGAGGTCGTCGCGGTGATCGACGCCGACGGCTCGCTCGACCCGGCCGAGCTCCCGGCGATGGTCACCCTGCTGTGTGACACCGGGGTGGACCTGGTCGTCGGGCGGCGCGTTCCCGCGGCCCGGGGGGTGTGGCCCTGGCACGCTCGGCTGAGCAACCTCGTGCTCTCCGGGCTCATGCGGGTGCGCGGCGTGGGGGTCCGCGACATCGCTCCGGTGCGGGTGGCGCGCCGGCAGGCGCTGCTCGACCTTGGGATCACCGACCGGGCCTTCGGCTACCCGCTCGAGCTGCTCATCCGCGCCGGCGCCGCCGGCTGGCGCATCCGTGAGGTCGACGTGGCCTACCGGCCACGGGCAGGGGGACGATCGAAGGTGTCCGGCTCGGTGCGCGGCACGTTCCGCGCAGTGCGCGACATGACGAAGGCGCTCGCCCGGACGCCGCGCACGGCACCGCCTGCCGACCGGGCCCCGGGAACCCCGAACCGATGACGACCCCCGGTGCGAACGCGCCGATCATGCAGGTCGACCAGGCAGGGCCCGGGGGCGCGGGCGACGGGGGCGCGGTCCCGCGCGTCGTCCTGGTGCTCGCGAAGGCCCCGGTGCCCGGCCGGGCGAAGACCCGGCTCAGCCCGCCCGCGACGCCGGAGGGCGCCGCCCGCGTCGCCGCCGCGGCACTGCTCGACACCCTCGACGCGGCCGCCGCGACCCCTCGTGCACGGGTCGTCGTCGCGCTGGAGGGCTCCCTCGCGGACGCCGAGCTCGCCGACGAGATCGACGCGGCGCTCGCGCCGCACACCGTCGTCGCGCAGCGTGGACACAGCCTCGGCGAGCGCATCGCCGCCGCCCACGACGACGTGGCCGCGGCCTTCCCCGCCGCGGTGAGCGTGCAGGTCGGCATGGACACCCCGCAGGTCGACGCCCGCCTGCTCGACGAGGCCCTGCGCACCGTCGAGTCCGGCGCGGCGGCGGCCCTCGGGCTCGCGCACGACGGGGGCTGGTGGGCGCTCGCCCTGCGCGACCCCCGGCGGGCCGCGGTCGTCACCGACGTCCCGACCTCCACCGACGAGACCGGTCGGCGCACCCTCGACGCGCTCCGGGACGCGCTCGGCCACGACGCGGTGGCCGACCTCCCGTCGCTGTCGGACGTGGACACCGCCGACGACGCCGTCCGCGTGGCCGAGCTCGTTCCCCACGGTCGCTTCGCCCGCGCGGTCGGCGACCTCCTCCTCCCCGTCCCCGGAGGTGTCAGCCCGTGACGTCCCTCTCGCCGATGACCCAGCCGTTCGCCGTCGTCGACGCGGCCCGCGAACGCCCGGTCTGCCCGGCGGACGTCGACGCGCTCGCGCACGACGTCGCGGCACGCGAGGGCCTCGACGAGCGGTCGGACGTCGTCAGCGGGGCCACCGTCTTCGACGCCGCGCTCGCCGGCCGCAGCCACCGCCTGGTGCGCGCCGACGGCGTGGTGCTGCCGCTGGCCGTGCAGCGCTGGCAGGACGACGCCGACGGCGACGACGGCTGGCTGCTGGAACGCTGCCGCGGCGCCACGCTCGACCTCGGCTGCGGGCCGGGGCGCCTCGTCGTGGCGCTCGCCGACCGCGGCGTGCCCGCGCTCGGCGTCGACGTCTCCGTGCAGGCCGTCGAGCGGTGCCTGCAGCGCGGCGCGGCCGTGCTGCACCGCGACGCGTTCGAGCGGCTGCCCGGCGAGGGCCGCTGGGAGCACGTCGTCCTCGCCGACGGCAACATCGGGATCGGCGGCGACCCGGTCGCGCTGCTGCGCCGCTGCCGTGACCTGCTCGCCCGTGACGGCACGGTGCTGCTCGAGCTCGAGC
>NZ_JBVPVA010000970.1:0-3888 GCF_055612215.1 Actinomycetospora sp.
AGCGGCGTCCGCGCGAAGCCCCCGACCAGCCGGAGCCCCGCGAGCGCCGTGGCCTCGACCCCGGCGTCGGCGAGGGTCCGGGTGAGCAGCGCGACGAGCCCCTCGCACGACTCGCGCAGCAGGTCCTCGAGCTCGCCCCGCGAGGACCACGCCGAGGGCGCGCCGCCCGGCAGCGGGATCTCGGCCTGCTCGGCGTCGGAGAGGCGCTCGCGGGCGGCCCGCACGTCCTCGACGAGCACCTGGCGGTGGCGCCGGTCGGGCAGCGTCGACCCCGTGACCACCGCCCGCACCCGGTCCGCGCCCGAGGCGTCGTCGGGGAGCGCGGCGAGGACCGCGCGCAGCAGCAGCTCGTCCGCGTCGTCACCGCCGAAGGCCCCCGAGGAGCGCTCGGCGAGCACGGCGGCCTCGGGTCCGGTCGTCACCACGGCCGCCCGGGCCGTGCGGGTCCCGACGTCGAGCACCGCGACCGGCCCGTCCGGCGCACCCCACGGACGCATCCACGCGACGTGCGCCGCCACCGCGACCGGCTCGGGCACCAGCACCAGCTCGGCGGCGAGCCCCGCCCCGGCGCGGCGGAGCACCTCGCGCCGCGACGCCCCCCACGAGGCGGGGTGCGTGAGCACCAGCGTCGCCGGCCGGGCCCCGCGCAGGACGGGCGCGGCGCGGTCGACGGTGGCGGCGAAGACGGCGCCGAGGGCCTCGCCGACCCCGACGACGCGGGTGCCGAGCACGAGCGTCGGCTCGTCGACGTGGCGCCGCGGCGAGGGCTCGAACCGGGAGGGGTCGGCGGCCGCGCGCCGGCGGGCCTCGTGGCCGGTCAGGAGCGCCTCGCCGTCGTCGGGGGCCAGGACGGCGGCGAGCTCGAGGTCGAGCTCGGTGACCTCGCCCCCGTCGTCGACGGCCGCCGCGACGCCGAACTCGCCGAGGTCGACCGCGACGCGCGGAGCGCTCACGGCGGATCGCCGCCGGCCGCGTCACCGGCGCCGTCGGGAGGCCCCGTGACCGCCCGGATCGGGGTGTCGGGGTCGCGCCACGCCAGCTGCACGAGGGTCTCGCCGTGGCGGCGGGTGACGAGCACCGCGCGCCCCGGCGGACGCGGGCCGGGCCGGGCGGCGCCGACGAGCGGGCCCTCGTCGCGGCTGCCGTTGCCGACCAGCCCCGGCGTCGCGAGCTCGCGCAGCCGGATGAGCACCGGTTCGAACATCGCCCGCGCCGACCCCCCGGCCCGCCGGGCCACCACGAGGTGCAGCCCGACGTCCTTGGCCTGCGCGAGCAGGTCGACGAGCGGGGCGAGCGGGTTGCCCGAGGGAGCAGCGACGAGGTCGTAGTCGTCGACGAGCAGGAACACCTCCGGCCCGGTCCACCAGGAGCGGGCCCGCAGCTGCTCGGGGGTGACGTCGGGACCGGGCAGCCGCTTGCGCAGGGACGCCACCAGGTCCGCGACCGCCGCGGTGAGCGCCTCCGCGCTCGAGGTGTAGCTGATGAGGTGCTCCGAGTCGACCGCGCCGAGGAGGCCGCGACGGTAGTCGACGATCATCAGCCGGGCCTGCTGCGGGGTGTAGCGGGTGACCACCTGGTGGGCGAGCAGGCGCAGCAGCGCCGTCTTGCCGGACTCGCCGTCGGCGTAGACCACCAGGTGCGGGTCGGCGGACACGTCGAGCAGGACCGGGGCGAGCCGGTCCTCGTCCACGCCGATCGGCAGCAGGTGCCGCTCCCCCTCGCCGGGACCCGGCAGCTCGGTGACCTCGATGCGCTCGGGCAGCAGCCGCACCGGCGGCACCGTCGGGCCGTGCCAGGCCGCCGCCACCGCGGGCGCGGGGTCGTCCTCGGGGAGCGCGACGAGCACGTGGTGGCGGTCGGGGGCCAGGCCCCGCCCGGGACGGCCCGCCGGGACGGTGGCGGCGACGCGGCGGTCGACCTCGGACTCGCCGGGGTCGCCGAGGCGCAGCTCCACCCGGGTCCCGAGCAGGTCCTTCAGCGCGGGACGGAGCTCGGCCCAGCGGCTCACGGCGATGGCGACGTGCACGCCGTAGGACAGGCCCGCCGTCGCCAGCGAGATGATCGTCGGCTCCAGCGCCTCGTGGTCGGCGCGGAACGCGTGCCAGCCGTCGATGACCAGGACGAGGTCGCCGAGCCCGTCGTCGCCGGTGACGCGCTCCCCGCGCCGGCGCCGGGCGCGCAGGTCGGCGGCCGAGGTGATGCCGTGCTCGCGGAACCACCGCTCGCGGCCGGCGAGGACGGCGGCCACCTCGGCCACCACACGGCGCACCAGGTCGGCGTCGCCCCGTCCGGCCACGGTCCCGACGTGGGGCAGCGCGGCGAGCCCGCCCAGCGTGCCGCCCCCGAGGTCGACGACCTGGAAGGCGAGCTCGGCGGGGGTGTGGGTGAGCGCGGCCGCGGTGACGAGGGCGCGCAGCGTCGTCGACTTCCCCGACTGCGGCCCGCCGGCCACCACGACGTGGCCCGCCGCCCCGGCCAGGTCGGCCCACAGCAGGTCCCGACGCTGCTCGTAGGGCCGGTCGACCAGCCCGAGCGGGAGGCGCAGCGACCCGTTGGCCGGGAAGCCGGGCGCGCACAGCCCGCGGTCGGGGGTCTCGTGCAGCGGCGGGAGGAGCGCCTCGAGCGCCGTCGGCCCCTCCAGCGGCGGGAGCCACACCTCGTGGGCGGGCGGGCCGGCCTCGCGCAGCCGCTCCACGACGGCGTCGAGCACGCTCGGCTCGGTGGTGTCGGACTCCGCGAGCGCGCCCGGGTCCTCGTCGGGCCCCGGTGCCAGGGCGGGCGGCAGGTCCACCCAGCCGCCGTGGAAGGGGCGCGGCGGGCGCGCGGCGGTCCGGGCGCCGGTCAGGGGCGCCGGCCGCGGCCGGGCCTCGCGGCGGTACGGCCCCGAGACGTAGCCGGCGGTGAAGCGGACCATCGTCGAGGTGTCCGAGCGCAGGTAGCCGACGCCGGGCACCGAGGGCAGCGACGCGGCGTCCGGCACGCCGAGGACGGCGCGGGAGTCCGCGGCGGAGAACGTCTTCAGCCCGATCCGGTAGGACAGGTGCGAGTCGAGCCCGCGCAGCCGGCCCTCGTCGAGGCGCTGCGAGGCGAGCAGCAGGTGGATCTGCAGCGAGCGCCCCAGCCGGCCGATCGCGGTGAACAGGTCGGCGAGGTCGGGCTTCTGGTGCAGCAGCTCGGAGAACTCGTCGACCACGACGAAGAGCGCCGGCAGCGGCTCGAGGTCCGCGCCGCGCTCCCGGGCGCGCTCGTAGTCCGCGACGCTCGCGAGGTTCCCGGCCGCGCGCAGCAGCTCCTGCCGCCGGTTCATCTCCCCCGCCAGCGCGTCCTGCATGCGGTCGACGAGCCCGAGGTCGTCGGCGAGGTTGGTGATCACCGCGGCCACGTGCGGCGCCGCGGCGAGCCCGGCGAAGGTGGCGCCGCCCTTGAAGTCGACGAGCACCAGGTTGAGCGCCGCCGAGGAGTGCGTCGTGACGAGGCCGAGGACGAGGGTGCGCAGCAGCTCGGACTTACCGGAACCGGTGGCGCCGACGCACAGCCCGTGCGGGCCCATCCCCTCCTGCGCGGCCTCCTTGAGGTCGAGCTCCACCGGCTCGCCGTCCTCGCCGATCCCGAACGGCACCCGCAGGCGTTCGTGCACGGCGCGGGGCCGCCAGGCGGCGGCGACGTCGAAGGTGTCCGGGTCGCCGTCCACGCCGAGCAGCTCGAGCAGGCCCGGCGTCGAGGGGCCGGCCTCGTCGCGCGCCGCGCCGGGCGTCCAGCAGGGCGCGATCCGCCGGGCCAGCGCCTCGGCCTCCGGTCCGGACAGCCCGTCCGGGCGCCCGAACCACTCGATCCCGCCGGGCGCGCTCCCGCTGCCCGCCCCGATCCGGTCCCCGCCCGCGGGGTCCT
>NZ_JBVPVA010000937.1:0-1032 GCF_055612215.1 Actinomycetospora sp.
GGGTCGACGACGTCGGTGTAGACCCCGTCCTGGCCGAGCTCGTGCGTGGACAGCCCCGTCCCGCACCGGGGGCAGTACGGCGTGACGCGGTAGTCCTCGACCAGCAGCCCCTGGTCGAAGATCGTCTTCAGCGCCCACCACACGCTCTGGACGTAAGCGGGGTCCATCGTCCAGTAGGCGTGCTCGTAGTCGGCCCAGTAGCCCATGCGCTCGCTCATGACCTCGAACGCGTCCACGTGGCGGCCGACCGACTCCCGGCACCGGGCGTTGAACTCGGCGACGCCGTAGCGCTCGATGTCGGGCTTGCCGGTGAAGCCGAGTTCCTTCTCCACGGCCAGCTCGACCGGTAGACCGTGGCAGTCCCACCCGGCGCGGCGCGGGACGTGGTAGCCCTTCATGGTCCGGAACCGCGGGAACGCGTCCTTGAACACCCGCGCCTCGACGTGGTGGGTGCCGGGCATGCCGTTCGCGGTGGGCGGCCCCTCGTAGAAGGTCCACTCCGGTCCGTCCGCCGTGCGGGCGAGGCTGCGGGCGAACACGTCGTGGCGGCGCCAGAAGTCGATGACCTCGTGGTCGAGCGCGGGGAGGTCGACGTGCGGGCTGACGGGGCGGTACGGGCTCACAGCGGGACTCCGGCGGGGTCGTGGCCGGCGGTCGCCGGCGGTCCGATCGGCCGGAGGGACGACGTCCGGGCCGGGGCCGGCCGGGTCGCCGCGGTACCACCCTCCTTGACGGCCGTGGTGCGGCCGCCCGCTCTGGTCCTGCGTCCGGGTCTACTGGGGGGCCCGGGGGCGCGCCCGTTCTTCCGGTGCTCGGAGGTGATCTGACACCGCGTCCATGCCCCGGGCTCGCACCGTCCCCGGGTCGCTCCTGCTGGGTCCGCGACGCCCACTGTCCTCGTCGTCGCGCCATCGATCCTAGCCGCGGGCGTCGCGGCGGCGCGCGGACCGCGCACGGTCGTTGGCCGGTCGTCACCTCCTGCCCCTATCCTGCGGCCCACGTTCGGCGCGCGAGGGGGCGGTGACGTGATGG
>NZ_JBVPVA010000966.1:0-2328 GCF_055612215.1 Actinomycetospora sp.
CGGGACGAGGACCCCCACGGCCCCCGCCGCCCGGGCGGCCCCGAGGTCGGCGGCGATGTCCCCCACCACCGCGCAGGCGCGCGGGTCGACCCCGAGCCGCCGGGCCGCGTCGAGGACCAGGCCCGGGGCGGGCTTGCGGCACGCGCAGCCGTCCGCCTCACCGTGCGGGCACCAGGCCCAGACCCCGATCGGCCCGATCAGCTCGTCGAGGCGGGCGTTCACCGCGACGACGTCCTGCTCGGTCAGCAGCCCGCGGGCGACGCCGGACTGGTTGCTGACCACCCCGACCGGGATGCCGGCGCGCCGCAGCCGGTCGAGGGCGGGGCGGGCGGTCGCGACGGGGTCGACCTTCGCCGGGTCGCCGTTGTAGGGGACGTCGTGGACGAGGGTGCCGTCGCGGTCGAACAGGACCGCGGCCGGCGTCGGGGGGACCTCACCGCGGCGCACGCGGGCGAGGACACCACGCCCGACGGCGGCCCGCAGGACGGCGGGAACCCGATCTCCGTTCGGGCGGACGCACTCTCACCCGGGGGGCCGATCGGTTTGTGGCCAGGGGCCCCGGGTACACGACCGGCGACCGAGGACGGCGGGGGGCTCGCCCTCGCCGCGGAGTACGACGCGCTCGACCGCGTCCCGGCAGGGGCGTGCGGCCGGTGCGGCCCGACGAGGAGGTGCTCGTGGCGCGACCCGACTCCCCGCCGAACGGCCCTGTCCCGGACGACCCCGGCGACCGCTTCCTGCCGCCGGAGGACGTCGAGGTCCGCGTCCCCGCCGTACCGCGCGCGGTCGTCACGATGCGCACCGTCGCGGCCGACCTCGCCGCACGTGCGGAGTTCACCCTCGACGCCGTGGCGGACCTGCGGATGGCCGTCGACGAGGCCTGTTCGAGCCTTGTGGCCCTCGCCCGCCCCGACACCCGCCTGACCTGCAGCTTCATCGTCCACGAGGAGCACATCACGGTGACCTCATCGGTCCAGACCACGGGGGCGGAGCGGTTGGCCACCGACTCCTTCGGCTGGCGGGTCCTCACGACCCTCGCCGACGACGTCCGCATGCTCTCGGCGACCCCCGGCCAGGCCGGGGACCCGTTCCGGCTGGCCGTGCGCCTGTCGGTGCGACGTCTCGGAACCACGCTTTCGTGACGGCCCACGACGTCGACCCGGCGACGGTCACCGTCGACCCGGCGACGGAGAACCGGGACGGCCAGGCCCCCGAGCCCGAGGCCACCGACGGCCACGCCCCGGCCGAGCGGCAGGCTCGCCGCGGCTCCCGCGGCGAATACGACCACCTGATGCCGATGCTCGCCGAGCACGCGAGCCTGCCCCAGGGCGACCCCCGCCGGGCCCGGCTGCGCGACGACCTCGTGCGCGGCCACCTGCCGGTCGCCCAGCACATCGCCCGGCGGTTCTCGCGCCGCGGCGAGCCCGAGGAGGACCTCGAGCAGGTCGCCACCCTCGGGCTGATCAACGCCGTCGACCGCTACGACCCCTCGCGCGGCACCGACTTCCTGTCCTACGCGGTGCCGACGATCACCGGGGAGGTCCGCCGGCACTTCCGCGACCAGGCCTGGTCGATGCGGGTGCCCCGGCGCCTCAAGGACCTCAACGTCACGCTGTCCTCGGCGATGGGCCAGATGTCGCAGACCCTCGGCCGGGCGCCGACCGCGGCCGAGCTCGCGGCGCACCTCAACCTGCCCAAGGAGGACGTGCTCGAGGCGCTCGAGGCCTCGAACGCGTACCGGTCGGGCTCGCTGGACGAGATGCTCGTCGACGACCCGGACTCGGGCACGGTCTCCGACCTGCTCGGCGAGGCCGACGCCGCGCTGGACAAGGTGGAGTACCAGCAGTCGCTGGCCCCGCTGCTCTCCCAGCTCGCCCCGCGCGAGCGCACGATCATCATGCTGCGGTTCTTCAAGAACATGACGCAGTCGCAGATCGCGGCCGAGGTCGGCATCTCGCAGATGCACGTCTCGCGTCTGCTCGCCAAGACCCTCGCCCAGCTGCGCGAGGGGCTGGGAGAGAACGCCCGTTAGGCCTCCGGTCCCGTGCGAGGCGCCGACGGCCGTGGTCCTGCGCGACCTCGGCCTCGGCGACCTGCTCGTCGCCGTGCCCGCCCTGCGCCTGCTCCGCCGGGCGTTGCCCGACCACCGGGTGGTGCTCCTCGGCCCAGGGTGGGTGGGCGACGTGGCGGGCTTCCCCGTGGACGCCGTCGCCGACGACGCGACCGCGCCCCCACCCGACGTCGTGGTCAACCTCCACGGCCGCGGACCGCAGAGCCACGCCCGGCTCGACGCCCTCGCCGGGGAGCGCCCGGTGCGCCGGGTCGGGC
>NZ_JBVPVA010000992.1:0-3153 GCF_055612215.1 Actinomycetospora sp.
GGGAGCGGCCTCGGGGCTCTCCACCTCGGGGGTCGCGACGGGTGCCGCCGCGTCCTGCGCGCCCTCGGGGCCGGCCTCCTCCGCCGGCGGCGCCGTCGCCTCCGCGGCCGGGCCGCTGGCCATCGGAGCCGTGCGGGGAGCCGGGGGCGTCGGGGAGGGACGCCGGGGCGACGGACTGGGTGCGGCCGAGCCGGTGGTCCGCGGCCGGTCCTCGGGAGCGCCGGCCCCCTCGACCAGCGTCCCGCTGCGCCCGCGGACGGGGATCAGCCCGGACCGGGGGTCGTCCGTGGTGGGGCGCGACGTCGTCGACGGGAGGCGGAACTCGGTCGTCGCGGGGGAGGACGGCGCGGAGAGCATCGGGCCCTCCGGGTCGGCCATGAGCGGGCGCAGGCGCCGGCGCACGGCGGGCAGCGG
This sequence comes from Actinomycetospora sp., assembly GCF_055612215.1. Classification (NCBI taxonomy): domain Bacteria; kingdom Bacillati; phylum Actinomycetota; class Actinomycetes; order Pseudonocardiales; family Pseudonocardiaceae; genus Actinomycetospora; species Actinomycetospora sp. The sequence continues at coordinate 415 of NZ_JBVPVA010000992.1, forward strand.
CATGCGCATGCCCGGGTCCTTCACCATCAGCCCGCGGATGACGTCGACGACCGGACCGTGACCCGTCGGACGCGGGATCTCGCCGTGCACGACCGCCGAGACGGTCGAGACCGGGTCCCCCGCGTCGTAGGGCGGGCGACCCTCGAGACAGGCGAACAGCGTAGCGCCGAGCCCCCACAGGTCCGCGGGCGGCCCGACCGCCCGGCCCATCGCCACCTCGGGCGCGATGTAGGGCGGCGACCCGAGCACCGTCCCGGTCTGGGTCATCGACGACTCGGCCGCGTTGCGCGCGATGCCGAAGTCGGTGAGCTTGATCTGGCCATCGGTGCCGATGAGCACGTTGCCGGGCTTGACGTCGCGGTGCGTGATCCCGGCCCGGTGCGCGGTCATCAGCGCCGACGCGACCGCCGAGCCGATCTCCGCCGTCTCGGCCTGGCTGAGGGTCCCGCGCTCGGCGATGTACGAGGCGAGGCTGCGCGAGGGCAGCAGCTCCATGACGACGTAGGGCTCGGAGTCGACCTCGACCACGTCGTAGAGGGTGACGACGTTGGGGTGGCTGAGCATCGCCGTCGCCCGGGCCTCGCGCAGGGTGCGCTCCCGCACGATGGCGCGCTCGGAGACCGGCACCAGCGAGAGCCGGACCTCCTTGACCGCGACCGGGCGGTGCAGGACCTCGTCGTAGGCCGACCACACCGTGCCCATCGCGCCGCGCCCGAGCTCGGAGTCCAGGCGGTATCGCCCGACCAGGCGGCGCGTCTCGGCGGGGCGGGGACTCACACCCCCCATGATGGCGTCCCGTCCGAGCGTGTCCGTCGCCCCACCCGTCCGGCCCTGCGGCCGCTGACCCGTGGTGTACGACGGGGAGGCGGCGTCGGTCACCGCGCGTACGACCGTTCGTCGGGCGATGAGCGGGGCTTTCGGCCCGGTGAGCCGGTGACCTGCGGGGACCGGCCGTTCGTCTCGCGCGCGGTGCGGGCACCCCGCCACTGACAGCATCGTCCGGACCCCTCGGCGCCCTCGGCGTCCGAGGGCCTCGGGAGCCCCCCGTATGGAGGCATGCTGAGGACTCCAGCCGCCGGACGGTCCGTCCGGAGGGCTCGAGGAGGTGGAACGGTGACGCTGCTGCAGACTCGCCCGGAGGACTCCGGCGCCACGGCGGCACGCCCCGAGGTGATCGATCTCGGGAGCGGCTCCGGACCCCACTGGCTCGACGCGTGGCTCGCCGAGCACGCGGCCGACGTCGTCGGCTGGCGGCGCGCGGTCCACGCGCACCCCGAGCTGGCGCGCACCGAGCACGCCACCACCGCGATGTGTGCCCGCGTGCTGGAGTCCGCGGGCCTGACGCCGCGGCTGCTCCCCGGCACCGGCCTGATCTGCGACATCGGCTCCGGGCCCCGCACCGTCGCGCTCCGCGCCGACATGGACGCCCTCCCGCTGCACGAGCACACCGACGTCCCGTGGGTCTCGCAGGTCCCGGGCGTCGCGCACATGTGCGGGCACGACGCGCACACCGCGGTGCTGCTGGGTGCGGGCGTCGCGCTGGCCTCGGTGGCCGACCGCCTGCCCGGGCGCGTGCGGCTGGTGTTCCAGCCCGCCGAGGAGGTCCAGCCCGGCGGGGCTCTCGACGTCATCGCCGCCGACGGCCTGACCGACGTCGACCGCATCTTCGCGCTGCACTGCGACCCGCGCCTCGAGGTCGGGCACGTCGGCACACGCGTCGGGCCGATCACCTCGGCCTGCGACATGCTCGAGCTGCGCCTCACCTCGCCGGGCGGGCACACCTCGCGGCCGCACCTGACCGCCGACCTCGTGCACGCGCTCGGCACCGTCATCACCGGGCTGCCCGACCTGCTCTCGCGCCGCGTGGACCCCCGCTCGGGCACGGTCCTGGTCTGGGGCCAGGTCGACGCGGGGCACGCCGCGAACGCGGTCCCGGAGATCGGGACGCTCTCCGGCACGCTGCGCACCGCCCAGCACGCGACGTGGAACGAGCTCGAGCCGCTGGTGCGCCAGCTCGTCACCGCCCTGCTCGCCCCGACCGGCGTCGGCTACGTGCTCGAGCACCGCCGCGGGGTGCCGCCGGTCGTCAACGACCCGGTGTCGGCCGACCTGCTGGCCCGCGCGACCGAGCGCGCCGCCGGGCCGGGCGCGGCGGTGGACACCGAACAGTCCTCGGGCGGCGAGGACTTCGGCTGGTACCTCGAGCACGTGCCCGGGGCGATGGGCCGGCTCGGCGTCTGGTCCGGCGAGGGCCCGCAGTCCGACATCCACCAGCCGACGTTCGCGCTGGACGAGCGCGCGCTCCCGGTGGGCGTGCGGACGATGGTGCAGGCGGCGCTGCTCTCGCTGGAGGGCTGAGGGGCCCCGCGGGGCTTGCCGGAAAAGTCGCGTTCCTGACGCTGGACTTCCGGAAACCGTCGTCGATCTCGGCGTCTGCCACACCGGAGCCCGACGATGGCGGCCGGGTCCGGGCGTGCGTGTCGGTGTCGTGTTGCACGATGGACCCGTGACCGCGACCGCCGCTGCGACCCCCACCGCGCTGCCGCCCGTCCCGCGCCGGCTCGCCACCGAGCTGGCGGTCGGCGAAGGGCAGGTCCGCGCCGCGATCGAGCTGCTCGACGGCGGCGCGACGGTGCCGTTCGTCGCGCGGTACCGCAAGGAGGCCACGGGCGGTCTGGACGACGCCCGACTGCGGACGCTGGACGAGCGCCTCGGGTACCTGCGTGAGCTCGAGCAGCG
>NZ_JBVPVA010001026.1:0-1056 GCF_055612215.1 Actinomycetospora sp.
ATCGACACCGACATCACCGGCGGCGCGCTCGAGGGCGAGCGCAAGACCGCCCTGCTCGCCGGCATCCCGGTCGGGCGCAACGGCCGGGTCGAGGACGTCGCCGACCTCATCACGTTCCTCTGCCGACCCGAGACCGGCTACATCACCGGCGCGACCTACGACGTCAACGGTGGCTCGCACATCCACTGATCGGGGCCCCAGCCGGCGAGCAGCGGCAGGACGCGGGCGGTGGGGGAGTCGGGCTCGACGGTGTAGACGACCAGGCGCTGGTCGGGGTCGTGGGGCAGGACGACCGCCTCGATCCCGAACGCCAGCGGGCCCGCGGTGGGGTGGGCGATGTGCTTGGTGACCGAGGTCCGGTCGGTGACGCCGTGGTCGTCCCACCACCGCTCGACGTCGGGATCGGCGCGACGCAGCTCCTCGACCTCGCGGGCGAGGCGGTCGTCGCCGGGGCGGCGGCCGAGCTCGTAGCGCATCGCGCCGACGGCGGCCGCGGCGAAGTCGGCCCAGTTCACGATGCGCTCCCGGGCCCCGGGGTCGAGGAAGAGCCAGCGGGTGAACGACGACCCGGGCTCCATCCCGGTCCCGAGCGCGGCGGCGAGCAGGCGGTTGCGGGCCAACACCACGCCGCGGCGCCCGAGCAGCAGCGCGGGCACGTGGTCGAGCGCGGTCAGGATCCGCAGCAGGCCCGGGTCGGCCCGCTGGGAGGCCTCGGGTCCGCCGGTGCGACGCCGGGGTGGCGGGGCCGCCAGGTCGCGCAGGTGGGTCCGCTCGAACTCGTCGAGCTGCAGGGCGCGCGCGAGCGACGCGACGAGCTGGTCGGAGATCGTGGACTGGCGGCCCTGTTCGATGCGGCTGTAGTGGTCAGGGCTCAATCCGGCGAGGACGGCGAGCTCCTCCTTGCGCAGTCCGGGGACGCGGCGGGGGCCCGGGAAGGGGGCGATCCCGGCCTGGGCGGGCGTCAGCCGGTCGCGTCGGGATCGCAGGAAGGCCCCGAGCGTGGAGTGGTCACCGGACACGACCCCAGCCTAGGTCGATACCCGGGTGCTGCCTGGT
>NZ_JBVPVA010001115.1:0-1105 GCF_055612215.1 Actinomycetospora sp.
CACCGGCGCCGAGGGCCGCTTCTCCTACGGGCTCGACCTGCGCGCGGCCACCGCGTCGCTGGGCAGCGTGCTCACCGACCCGACCGCCGGCGCCCGCGAGCAGTTCCTGCACCACCTGCGCGATCTCCAGCGCTCGATCACGGCGGTGGCGCAGTGCCGGACGCCGGTGGTGGCGGCCGTCGAGGGCTGGTGCGTCGGCGGCGGGGTCGACCTCATCACCGCCTGCGACGTCCGGCTCGCGAGCGCCGACGCGCTGTTCTCCGTGCGCGAGGTGCGGATGGCGATGGTCGCCGACCTCGGGTCGCTGCAGCGCCTCGTCGGGATCATCGGCGACGGGCACCTCCGCGAGCTCGCCCTGACCGGCGCGGACGTCGACGCCGCGCACGCCGAGCGGATCGGGCTGGTCAACCGCGTGCTCGACGACGGGGCGGCGCTGCGGACGGCGGCCTTCGAGCTCGCGGGCGCGATGGCGGCGAACTCGCCGCTGGTCACCCGCGGCATCAAGGACGTCCTCGACGCCGAGCGGGGTCCCCGCGTGGAGGCCGGGCTGCGCTACGTCGGGGCGTGGAACGCGGCCTTCCTCCCCAGCGCCGACCTGGCCGAGGCGTTCACCGCGTTCGGCGAGCGCCGGGAGCCGCGCTTCACCGGCCGCTGAGGCCCCACCCCTGACGGTACGAGCGGCCGGTCGGTCACCCTCGATGGTGACGAACCGGCCGTTCGTGCTGTCGGGGGAGGGCCCGGCCCCTCACCCGGGGAGGTCGGCCGGGCGCCGCGGGCGGTCCCCGAGGAGGCGCTCGAGGTCGGCCTCGACGACCGCGTCACTGCGCCGCTCCAGCCACCGCCGGCCCGGCCGCGTCGCGGCGACCAGCCACGACTCGATGACGTTCCGGGCCAGCTCCGGGAGCACCGTCCACGGCACGAGCACGGGCTGGCCCAGGTCGCGGCAGCCCGCCGCGCCGAGGAAGAGCCGCAGGTGCGAGAGCAGCCGGCGCCGGGCCCACCAGCCGCGGATCGGGTGCCCACGCCCGGCGTGGCTGCGCCGGGTGCCCTCCACCAGCGCCGTCGTGAGGGCGGCACCCGCGGGGGTCGGGCCGCCCTGGGCGAG
>NZ_JBVPVA010001196.1:0-2844 GCF_055612215.1 Actinomycetospora sp.
CGCGACGCCGTGCACGGCGACGACGCCGCCCTCTACGGCGCGGTCGCGCTCGCTCTTGACGAGGTGACGAGCGCGGAGGGCCTGGCGCGCACGCTCGGGTGAGCCGGCTTGTCCGTCCGCCCTCGCCCCGCTGCCGCCCCGCCTCGCCTCGCCTCGCCTCGCCTCGCCTCGCCTCGCCTCGCCTCGCCTCGCCTCGTGATCATCAGCACGTGAGGCAGGCCGGCGACGCCCAGATCGTGCGTGGTGTGCCCCTCGTCGCGGAGTGGCCGATCCGCGCTTGATCACGGGCACATCCGGCAGGTCCGAGGCGCCTGGGACGTGCCTGACGTGCTGTTGATCACGGGAGGGGGCGCTCCGCGAGCCCACCGAGCCGTGTACGAGCCGGGGGTGAGCCGCTCGGCGGTGGTGCCGGCCCCCGCGAGCGGCCTACCGTCGCGGACGTGGCGACGGAGCGGGACCTCGACGCCGCCCGCGCCCGGTTCCTGCGCGGCGGGCGCTCGGCGCTCGTGCCCGACGAGGTCCGCGCCGAGGTCCTCGCGTCGTGGGAGCGCTCCGGCCCCGCCGACGGACCCGCCCCGTTCGTCGGCCACCACGACGGGGGCCCGCTGGTCGCCGCCGCCGACGCCGTCCTCGGCGCCTTCGCCGCCGGGAACCCCGACGCCGGGTGCTCGCTCGGCCTCGTCGCCGACGACGGCACCCTGCGGCTGCGCCACGACACGGCCACCGCGCCGGCCGAGCTGCTCGACGCCGCCCGGTGGGTCCCGGGCCACCGCCACGACGAGCCCTCGACGGGGACGACCGCCGCCGCGCTGGTCCGCCACACCCGCCGCCCGGCCACCGTCGAGGGCCCGGAGCACCTGCACCCCTCGCTGCGCCCCCTGCGCGAGGCCGCCGCGCCGGTGACCCGCGGCGCGCACCGCGCGGCGGTCGTCGTCGTCACCCACGCCTCCGAGCGCGGCGGGACCCCGCTGGCGCTGGCGCGGATGCTCGCGGCCCACGTCGTCGAGCACGAGGAGCGCACCCGGCACCGTCGGGTGCTCGCGGTGCACGACGCGACCGCGGCGCTGCGGGCCGACGGCGTGCCGTGGGTGCTGGCCGCGGCCGGCGACGACCTCTGGGTCGGGCGCGCCGCGCAGGCCCTCGACCCGGCCGACCAGCAGTCGCTGCACGACCTGCTGACCGCGAGCGTCCTGCTCGACGAGACCGGCGGTGCCCGGCACGTCGACCTGCCCTCCGGCCGCTGCGCCGAGGTGCGCATCCACGAGGTCCGCGCCGACGACGGCGAGGCGCTCGGCGCGGTGCTGGGCGGGACCCCGGTCGAGGAGCACGTCCCGGCCGGCCGCACGACGACCGCCGCCCGCGAGGCCCGCCGTCGCCAGGGCTCGCACGTGGCGCCGACGGCCCGTCGCGACTTCGCCGCCGACCTGCACCGCGACCCGTCGGCGGAGGCCTCCGAGGAGGCGCGGCTGCGGGCCAACCAGGAGCTGTTCAGCCCGTACGTGCGGGCCCGCCGCGACGCGACCGCGACCCTCGCGCACCGTCGTCACCTGTTGCTCGTCGGGGAGACCGGCGTCGGGAAGCGGACGCTGGCCCGGGAGCGGTTCGCCCACCTCTTCCCCCGGGGCACCTCGACGACGATCGACTGCGCCACCCTCGACGAGCACCCGGCCCCCGGGGGCGACGCGCTCGTCGGCGACCCCGGCGGCGAGGTCCACCTGGTGCTCCTCGACGGGGTCCACGCGCTCACCCCGCGCAGCGCCCGCCGGCTCGACGAGGCACTGCGCCCGCTGACGGTGCTGCCGGGGCGGGTGCTCGTCGTCGGGTGCCTGGACAGCGGCTCGGTCGACGCCGGGCGGCCGTACGGGCTGCTGCTGCGCCACTTCCACGAGACGGTGCGGGTGCCGGCCCTGCGCCACCGGACCGACGAGCTCGCCGAGATCGCGCGCTCGGTGCTGCGCTCCACCAGCGGCGCGCGATCACTGCGGCTGTCCCACCAGGTGGTCCGCGTCCTCGAGGGCTACTCGTGGCCGGGCAACATCGCCGAGCTCGAGGACGTGCTGCGCTACGTGGTGTCCCGCAAGCCGGTCGGGGTGGTCCAGGCGCCCGACCTCCCGGCGTTCTGCTTCACCAGCGCCCCGCGCCTGACGATGCTCGAGACCGCCCAGGCCGACGCGATCATCCACGCGCTCTACGAGACCCGCGGCAACCGCTACAAGGCCGCAGCGATGCTCGGGATCGCCCGGTCCTCGCTCTACCGCAAGATCGACGCGTTCGGGATCAGCTACATCGCCTGAGGTGTCCCGGCCGCGGGACAGTCGGCGCCGGCGGGGCGGTCGACCGGCGCCGGATGGTCTCGATATCGGACAGTCCGGGTGTGTCCTGCGCCACTAGCGTCGGTCGGGTCGCAGCGCAGCCACGGAGGTCCCCCGCATGAAGGCACTTGTCTACCACGGTCCCGGTTCCAAGGCGTGGGAGGACGTCCCGGACGCCCGCGTCCAGGAGCCCACCGACGTCGTCGTGAAGGTCGACACCACCACGATCTGCGGGACCGACCTGCACATCCTGCAGGGCGACGTCGCCGCCGTCACCGACGGACGCATCCTCGGGCACGAGGCGGTCGGGACGATCACCGAGATCGGCGACGCGGTCCGCGGCTTCGCCGTCGGCGACCGCGTGCTCGTCCCCGCGATCACCAAGTGCGGACGCTGCGAGTACTGCCAGCGCGGGATGCCCTCGCACTGCCAGACCGTCGGCGGCATCGGCTGGATCTTCGGCCACCTCATCGACGGCACCCAGGCCGAGTACGTCCGGGTGCCCTACGCGGACACGTCGCTCTACGCCGTC
>NZ_JBVPVA010000007.1:0-2463 GCF_055612215.1 Actinomycetospora sp.
CCTGGACGGGGCGCGGGAACACCGGCTGGTCGTTCAGCGCCGGGCGGTGGCGCCCGGACCACGTGACGCGCTCGGTCTTCGTGAGCGCCACGAGGAGGTCGAGCTTCTCGGTGAACAGCTCGTCGTAGTCGGCGAAGGACAGACCGAACAGCGGGAAGGCCTCGGTGAACGACCCCCGCCCGACGACCAGTTCCACCCGGCCGCCCGAGATCAGGTCGACCGTGGCGTACTCCTGGAACACCCGGACCGGGTCGGCGGCGGACAGCACCGTCACCGCCGAGCGCAACCGCAGCGTCCGCGTGCGCGACGCCGCGGCGGCCAGGATGATCGCCGGCGCCGCGTCGTAGTACTCGGCGCGGTGGTGCTCGCCGATCCCGTAGGAGTAGAGCCCGGCCCGATCGGCCGTCTCGATCTCCTCCATCAGGTGCGCGAACCGCTCGACCGGCCCGACGACCTGTTCGGTGTCGGGATCGGTCACCGCCGCGACGAAGCTGTCGACGCCGACCTTCACAGCGTGGCCGCCAGTCGCTGCGCGAGCTTCCCGACGAAGGCCGAGGGCTCCTTGAGCTCCCCGCCCTCGGCGAGCACCGCCATGTCGTGCAACAGCGACGCGGTCTCGGTGACCCCGGCGTCCTCGGGGTGCGCCTCGTGCGCCGCCCTGAGGTTCTCGACCAGCGGGTGCTTCGGGTTGAGCTCGAGGGCCCGCTTCTGGACCGGGATCTCCTGGCCCATCGACCGCATCATCTGCTCCAGCTGCGGCGGGAGCCCGCCGACCTCGCCGACGAGGCAGGCCGGCGAGGTCGTCAGCCGGGTGGAGAGGCGGACCTCGGAGACCTGGTCGGCCAGCGTCGTCGTCATCCAGGACAGCAGGTCGTCGAAGCCCTCGGGCTTCTCGGCGTCGTCGGCCAGGTCGACGTCGCCCTGGGCGATCGAGGCGAAGGGCTTCGCGTCGTCCCCCGTGCCGTAGGCGCCGACCATGCCGACCCAGACCTCGTCGACCTGGTCGGTGAGCAGCAGCACCTCGTAGCCCTTCGCACGGAACGCCTCGATGTGCGGGGAGTTCTCGACGCTCGACCGGGACTCGCCGGTGACGTAGTAGATCGACTCCTGGCCCTCGGGCATCCGCGCGACGTAGTCGGCGAGGGTGGTGAGCTTCTCCGGGTCGTGCGTGGAGGCGAAGCTCGACGCCTCGAGGATCGCCTGGGTGTTGTCCTGGTCGGTGAGCAGACCCTCCTTGAGGGCCCGGCCGCACTCGGCCCAGAAGGTGTCGTACTTCTCGGCGTTCTCGCCGCGCAGCGTCGTGATGGTCTGCAGTACGCGCTTGACCAGGCGCTTGCGGATCAGCTGGATCTGGCGGTCCTGCTGGAGGATCTCGCGGGAGACGTTGAGCGAGAGGTCCTGCGCGTCGACGACGCCCTTGACGAAGCGCAGGTACTCGGGGACGAGCGCCTCGCAGTCCTCCATGACGAACACGCGCTTGACGTAGAGCTGCACGCCGCGCTTCGCGTCGCGGTAGTAGAGGTCCATCGGCGCGTGGCTCGGCAGGAACAGCAGCGCCTGGTACTCGAAGGTGCCCTCGCCGGTGAACCGCATCGTCTCGAGCGGCTCCTGCCAGTCGTGCGAGACGTGGCGGTAGAACTCGGCGTACTCCTCGTCGGAGACCTCGGAGCGCGGGCGCGCCCACAGGGCCTTGCGGGAGTTGATCGGCTCGTTCGAGGACTCCGCCGCCTCGGCGTCGTCCTCCTCGGCTCCCTCGACCGTCGTGCCGCCGTCGGTTCCCTCCCCCGTCGCCGCGCTCGCCCCGCGCGGGTTCAGCAGGATCGGCCAGGTGATGAAGTCCGAGTAGCGCTTGACGATCCGCCGCACCACGGCCGGGTCGGAGTAGTCGTGCAGGTTGTCCTCGGCGTCCTCGCTCTTGAGGTGCACGGTGATGCTGGTGCCCTGCGGCGCGTCGGGGACCTCGGAGAGCTCGTAGGTGCCCTCCCCGGCCGACTCCCAGTGCACCCCGCCCTCGGTGCCCGCGCGGCGGGTCGTCATCTCCACGCGGTCGGCCACCATGAAGCTCGAGTAGAAGCCGATGCCGAACTGCCCGATGAGCTCGGCCGTGACCTCCTCGCTGCCGGAGGCCTGCGCCTCGCGCAGCTTCGACAGCGTCTCGGCCGTGCCCGACTTCGCGATCGTCCCGATGAGGCTGACGACGTCGTCCCGGGTCATCCCGATCCCGTTGTCGGTGATCGTCAGGGTGCGGGCCTCGGCGTCGGTGCGCAGCTCGACGTGCAGGTCCGAGGTGTCGACCCCGAGGTCCTTGTCCCGGTAGGACTCCATCCGCAGCTTGTCCAGCGCGTCCGAGGCGTTGGAGATCAGCTCCCGCAGGAACACGTCCTTGTCGGAGTAGATCGAGTGGATCATCAGCTGCAGCAGCTGACGGGCCTCGGCCTGGAACTCGATCGTCTCGGTCATCGC
>NZ_JBVPVA010000012.1:0-2837 GCF_055612215.1 Actinomycetospora sp.
CCGGTCCGGTCGGCCGGACGGGTCCGGGGTGCTGCGCGTACGGCGACCGGGGGCCGGGGCCTCCGCTCGCCGCGCCGGGGAGCGGCTGGCCACCGGTCCGGGGGGCCGTCGGCCCGCCCGCGCCGGGCCGCTCGACCGCGCGGTCGCCCGTGGTGTCCGTGTCCTGACTCATCCCGTCGCCCCCGATGGCACCGGAGTCCCCGCTCCGCCGCGGGGCCCTTCAACCGTCGCATCGACGGACCGGGTCCGAGTGTTATCCGACCGGTGACCGCGTTCTCCCGAACTCCTCCGATCGGGCGACCGTTCGGGGCTCCGGAGCGGTTCAGGCCGCGGTGGCGTCCACGCAGAGCGCCCAGAGCCCGGCCCGCTCCGCCGGGCTCTCGACGCCGCGGGGCAGGTAGTGGGTCGGGCGCGGGGTGCGGTCGTGCCAGAAGACCCCGCTGCAGCGGCCGGGCTCGCGGGCGGCCTGCAGCCAGACGGCGGTGTCGGCGCCCTGCTGGACGGTGCGCAGGAACGGCCCGGTGATCCGGTGGAAGGCGGGCATCGAGCCGGCGACGCCGGGGGTGTCGGCCCAGCCCGGATGCATGCTGTGGACCACGACGCCCGAGGCGGCGAGGTCGTCGGCGAGCAGCTCGGCGAGGACGACCTGCATGCGCTTGGTGCGGGCGTAGGCGGCGCCGCCGGAGAAGCGGCCCGCCAGGAACTCCGGGTCGTCGACGTGCATGGACGCGGTGTACATCCCGCCCGAGGACACGAAGACCACGCGGGACGGGTTGCCGGGGCGCTCCGGCGGCGAGCCGGCGCGCAGCAGCGGCAGCAGCTCGCGGGTGAGCAGGAACGGCCCGAGCACGTGGGTGGCCAGGCACAGCTCGTGCCCGGCCGCGGTCTCGGTGCGCTCGGCGGGGAGCACGCCCGCGTTGTGCACCAGGCCGTGCAGCGCGATCAGCCGGTCGCGCGCGTCGGCGGCGTAGCGGCGCACGTCGGCAAGGTCGGACAGGTCGCACCGCGCCACCGTCACCCGGGCGCCGGGGTGCGCCGCGAGGACGCGGTCGCGGGCCGCCTCACCGCGCCCGCGGTCGCGCACCACCATCTCGACGTCGGCGCCCAGGCGCACGAGCCCCGCGACGGTGGCCTCCCCGAGCCCCGCGCTCGCCCCGGTCACCGCCACCGTACGTCCGGTCAGGGTGCCGTCCGGGAGCGACGTCCACCCGGCGGAGCGGGCGAGGTAGCCCAGCCGCGAGTAGCCCGGGAGCACGAGACGGTCGAGCGCGGCATCGAACAGTCGCGGCAGGGGCACGCGGGCGACCCTACGGGCGCGTCCCCGGGTCGTCAGGAAAATGATCACCAGCTCACGCGACGGGGACCTCAGGGCGGGCAGACGGTCTCCTCGCGCGGGATCGCGCCGCCGACCAGGAAGTCCTCGACCACCCCGGCGATGCACGGCGTCCCGGGGAACGCGCCGTGCCCCGCGCCCAGCCACGACACCAGCACCGCACCCTGCATGCCCGCCGCCACCCGCTGGCTCTCCGCGAGCGGCACGGCCGGGTCGGCCGCGGTCCCGAGCAGCAACGTCGGGGTCGGCGTGCCGGCGAACGGGGCGGGCGCGGCCGTCGGCACCGGCCACGAGGCGCACGCCAGGGGCCGCTGCGCGAACCAGCCGCCGAACACCGGGTCCCCGGCCGCGGCGCGCCGCACCGCCGCGGCGACCTGGTCGAGGGTCTGGCGGCCCGCGTCGTCGTTGCAGGTCTGGACGAGCCCGAGGTCGTAGCCGGCGTCGCCGACGCCACCGGCCGCGCCGGTGCCCACGCCCTCGCGGGCCTCCGCGAGCGCCAGCACCCCCGCCGGGCTGCCGGTCCGGGCCGCGGCCAGCGCGGTCGCGAGGGCCGGCCAGGAGTCGGGGTCGCCGAGGCGGTCGACCAGCACGGAGACGACCGTCCCGGCCGTGAGCGCGCGGCCCGGCACCGGTCCCGTCGCGTCGGGAGCACCGGGCAGGGGCGCGGCGCGCAGCCGCGCGACGAGGTCGGCGACCGCGGCGTGCGGGTCCGGCCCGAGCGGGCAGGCCCCGGCGGAGACGCACGCGGTGGCGAAGGCGTCGAGGCCGGCGCGGGCCGCGGCGGCACGCTGGTCGGCCCCGACCGGCTCGGTGGCGGTGGGGTCGGGGAGCGCGTCGAGCACGAGGCGACCCTGCGCGCCGGGGTGGGCCTGGGCCCAGCGGGCGAGGGTGGACGCGCCACCGCCGAGCCCGATCGCGTTCAGCTGCCGGGCCCCGATCGCCTGGCGGACCTCCTCGAGGTCGTCGGCGTCGGTCGCGGTGGTGAAGTCGGTGAGCGAGTCCTCGAGCAGCTGGGAGCACGTGCGGGCCGCGCTGCTCGCGGCCGCCGCGAACGGCGCGAGGGCGACCGGGTCCGCGGCGGCGGGGTCGGCGTCGTCCAGGGCCGCCCGGGTGGTGGGGGTGACGCAGTCGACGGCGGTCCCGGAGCTGCCCCGGACGTCGACGCCGTAGAGGGCGCGGCCGGCGAGCAGGTCGACCGGGCCCCGGGCGGCGAGCCGCACAGCCGCCTCGGTCCCGGTCCGCCGGCCCGGGTCGCCGAGCACCGCGATCGGCACCGTCGGCGTGGTCGGGGCCGGACCGAGCGTCACCCGCGTGACGTCGACCTCGGCGGCCGAGGCCGAGGACCCCGTCGCGAAGCCGCCGCCCACCGGCACCGTCGCGCAGCTCATCCGCAGGTCGCGCCCGCCGAGGGCGGCCGGTCCGCCCAGCTCGGCGACGACCGGGGCGGTGCACTCGGTGAAGGGCACCGTCTGCGTCGAGGGCTGCAGGGGCGGCAGGGCGCTGG
>NZ_JBVPVA010000014.1:0-1618 GCF_055612215.1 Actinomycetospora sp.
CCGCCCGACCTGCCGGGTGCGCCCCTGATCAAGGGCGAGCTCGAGCCCAAGGCCCCGGCCGATGACGAGGGGCACGCCACGCAGGATTCCGGACGCCGGACCTGCCAGGTGTGCCCCTGATCAAGGGCGAGCCCGAGCCCCCAGACCCCGGCCGACCACGAGGGGCACGCCACGCAGGATCCTGGGCCGCCAGACCTGCCAGATGTGCCCCTGATCAAGGCTCCGAGCGCCCGGCCCCGCGAACCGCCGGAATGGGTGTCGGTGGCAGCGGGCATGCTGTCGGACGTGGAGCTCCTCGACGACTACAGCGGACACGTCGACCCGGAGGGCCCGGCCGCGCGGCGGGACCTCGACGCCGTCACGATCACCAAGGTCTCGGTCGGGCCGATGGACAACAACGCCTACGTGCTGGTCGACAAGGCCACCGGGCGCACCCTGCTCATCGACGCCGCGAACGAGGCGGACCGCCTGCTCGACACCGTCGAGACGGTGGGCTCGCGGGACGGGCTGAAGGACCTCGTCACGACGCACCAGCACTGGGACCACGTCCAGGCGCTGGAGGCGATGACGAAGGAACTGTCCCCCACCACGTACGCGCACCCGCTCGACGGCCCGGAGCTCCCCGTGGCGCCGGACCGCACCGTGGGCGACGACGACCAGGTGCGCTTCGGGGACTCGTTCGTCGAGGTCATCCACCTCGACGGCCACACCCCGGGCTCGATCGCGCTGTACTACAAGGACCCGGAGGGCACCGGGCACATCTTCACCGGCGACAGCCTCTTCCCGGGCGGCCACGGCAAGACCGCGACCCGCGAGCACCACGACGCGCTGATGAACGACCTCGAGCGCAAGGTGTTCGGCCGGTTCGACGACGACACGTGGGTCTACCCGGGCCACGGCGACGACACCACGCTCGGTGCCGAGCGCCCGCAGCTGCCGGAGTGGCGCGAACGCGGCTGGTGAGCCGGGCCCTCAGCGTCGGCCAGGCCCTCAGCGGCCCGGCATCGCCGCGCTCGGCGCGGGGACGGTGCGGCTCATGAGCGAGCGCGCCACCAGGTGGACGAGCTCCGGCTCGTGCACGACGGTGTACTCCAGCTCGCCGCCCCCGCACGGCCGGGCCACGAGGGCGGTGGCGACGTGCGGCCCGACGACGGCGACGTCCCACTCGCTGCGCAGCGGGTCGGCCTCGGCGAGGGCGGCACCGCGGACGCCCCGCGGCAGGCCGGACTCCGCGCCGAGCAGCGTCACGACGGTCGCGCGTTCCGCCACCTCGGCGAGCCGCGCCGCGCGCTCGCCCCGGGGGACGCCGTCCGGGCCGACGGAGGCCAGCAGCACCGTCGGGCCCTCCGCGCTGCGGGCCCGCTGCTCGAGCAGCGTGACCGCGACGTGGACCTCCTCGACGGAGCCCCGCCGCAACGGCCGGCCGCGCGCGACCGCCGCGAGCGGGCTCAGCCGGGTGGGCTCGTCGGGGGTGCGGGCCCGCGGCGCCCCGGGGCCGGCGGGCGGCGGCGTGCCCGGCGCCGGGTCGAGAGCGGCGGGACGGCCGAAGCGGTAGCCCTGGGCGAGGGTCGCGCCGAGGGCACGGGCCGTGCGCTCGTGCTCGGCGGTCTCGATGCCC
>NZ_JBVPVA010000040.1:0-4317 GCF_055612215.1 Actinomycetospora sp.
CAGCTGCACCCCGTCCGCAACCGGGCGCAGCAGCTGGGCGGCGGAGTCGCCGAGCAGGCGCGCGGTCGCCGCGCTGACCGTCACCTGGCCGGCCGCAGCCACCGTCTCGGTCGCCACCAGGGTGGTCACCGCGGGACCGGCGAGCACCAGCTCGAGGTGCCGGGCGCCGACCAGGAAGGCATCGAAGCCGTCGCTGTGGATGCCGACGGTCACCCGCAGGCTGGCCGGCCCAGCCGAGGTCCGGACCCTCCCCACCTTGCGCATGACGCCCTGCATCTCGCGCGCCGCGCGGCAGGCCCGGGCCGCGTGGCCCTCGCCGTCGAAGAACAGCAGGACGGCGTCCCCACCCCACTTGACCAGCCCTGCGCCGTACCGGTACGCAGCGCCGAGCAGGTGGTCGAAGGCGCCGTTGACCACCTCGCCGATCTCCTCGGCGCCGGCGCGCCCCCGCCGGGCCAGCCGCTCGGTGAGCGCGGTGAAGAAGGCGGTCCGGTTGGCCAGCCCGGACAGCTCGTCGGTGTGGGCGCGGGTCGCGAGGCTGCGGTGGGCGAGGCTGGTCCGGACGGCGAGCGCGGTCGTCGCGAGCAGCGAGGTCAGGGCGACGACGGCGTCCGACGGGACCTCCCGCGGGGCCCCCAGCAGCAGCCAGGAGTCGGGCCGTCCGGGCATGGCCAGGACCAGCCACCGTGCGGGTCCGTGGCGGGCCAGCGCCGTCGCGTCGGCGACCGGGCCCGACCCGCCCACGGGAGGGGGAGAGGTCGGGAGCACCGCGAGCGGCAGGGCGGCCGGCGCGTCGGTGAGCGGGCCGGCCCGGCGCGTGACCTCCAGCCGGTCCGGCCGCTCGACGACGACGAGGGCACACAGTCCCGGGGTCGCCGCGCAGATCGTCTCGACGGCGAGCCAGCCACGGTCGCGGATGGCGCCGCGGTCGCCCGTCCCGAGGAGGTCGGGTCCGAGCAGGTCGGCCGAGTACCGGGCGAGGGCCGCGTCCCGGCGCTGCGCCTGCTCCCGGCTGATCAGCCCGACCGTGAGGTGGTGGGCCACGACCGTCGTCAACAGGGCGACCGGCATCGTGCCGAAGACGATCACCAGGGTGCCGATCGGGACGGGCGCCTCGAGCGCGAGCCGCACCGGCACCGCGGCGACGACCGCCCAGAGGAGCCCGGCGGTGTAGAGCAGGGCCCGCGCGGTGGAGGCGCCGTACACCGCGCGGAACCAGGTGCCCGGGAAGGTGATCTGCAGCGCGGCGGCGGGGTCGGGGGAGGCCGCGGCGAGCACGAGGACCGCGACGCAGTCCACGAGATCCCAGACCGGCGACGTGCGCCCGGTCAGGTAGCGGCGGGCCCACGAGGTCGCGATGACGGCGCCGGCGACCAGCACGAGCGGCAGCACGCCGAGGCCGCCCCGGACGGTGATCACGACCAGCGCGAAGACCAGCCCGGCGGCGGAGCACAGGGTGAACAGCCAGCGGGTCCGGCCGACCAGGTCCTCCGGCCGTCGGGTCTGCTCCCGCACGCGGGCGGTCCAGGACGGCCCGGCGGTGATCGCGTCCGGCTCCTCGCTCGGCACGGTCCTCCTCGGCGTCGGCGTCGGCGTCGATCCGCGCGCGGTCGCGCTGGGTGCTTCGGACGGCGATGTTAGGCCATTTGGGGTAGCAGTGCCTCACGATCTCGTCACAGCCCGCAGCCCGCCCAGCTCCTAGACTCCGGCCCCGTCATGACACCCCGCCTCCCCGACGGCTGGACCGTGCGGCCCGACCCCCGGACGTGGCGGGTCGACCGCGGCGCGACGTGGATCGGCGGGTCGCCCCCGCGGGTGCTGCGGCTCTCCGCCGCGGCGCGCTCCCGGCTGACCGGCCCCGAGCTCGTCGTGACCGACGCGACGACGGCGGCGCTCGCCCGGCTGCTCGGCGACGCGGGCGTCGCCCACCCCGACCCGGCCCGCGCCCCGGCTCCGCCCGGTCCGGGTGAGGTCACCGTCGTCGTCCCGGTCCGGGACCGGCCGGCCGAGCTGGCGCGGCTGCTCGCGGCGGTCGTCGCGACCGCACCGGGCCTGGGTGGGATCGTCGTCGTCGACGACGGGTCGGCCGACGCCGCCGCGACCGGACGGATCGTGGCCGCCCACGGCGGCCGGCTGGAGCGGCACCCGTCGTCGCGCGGACCCGCCGCGGCCCGCAACACCGGGGCCCGGGCGAGCACGACGCCCGTCGTGGCGTTCCTCGACTCCGACGTCGTGCCCGGGTCCGGCTGGCTGTCGACGCTGCTCGGGCACCTCGCCGACCCGGCCGTGGGCGCCGTGGCCCCCCGGATCGTGGCGTGGGGCGGCACGGGGGGCGAGCACGCCGTGAGCCGCTACGAGCGGCGGCGCTCGTCGCTGGACCTCGGCGCGCGACCGGCCCCCGTGACGGCCCGCTCGCGGGTGGCGTACGTGCCGAGCGCGGCGCTCGTGGTGCGGCGGGAGGCCTTCGGGGACGGCTTCCGCGAGGACATGCCGGTGGCCGAGGACGTCGACCTGGTGTGGCGGCTGGCGGCCGCGGGGTGGCGGCTGCGCTACGAGCCGGCCGCGCGGGTCGCCCACGAGCACCGGACCGGTGTGCGGGCGTGGCTGGCGCGCAAGGCGTTCTACGGCACCGGCGCGGCCCCGCTCGCCCGGCAGCACCCCCGACGCGTGCCGCCGGTGGCGCTGGCCCCGTGGACCGCGGCCGCGATGGTGCTGCTGGGCGTGCAGCGGCGGTGGTCGGTGGCGGCGGCGGGCGCGGTGACGGTGGTGGCCACGGTGCGGCTGGCGCGTGGTCTGCGCCGTCCGGGCGAGTCGTGGGCGGGCTCGCTCCCCCTCGCCGCGGTCCTCGCGCCCTGGGGCCTCGGGGGCGCTGCGTGGCAGGCGGCGGGCGCGCTCACCCGGCACTGGTGGCCCGCGGCCGCGCTCGGTGCCATCGTGAGCAGGCGCGTGCGGCGCGCGCTGGTGCTCGCCGCCGTCGTCGAGGGGGTCGCCGACTGGTCGCGCTTCCGCGACCCCGGTGCCGGCCCGGTCGACGCCGTCCTGCACGTCGCCGCCCACCGCGCCGACGACCTCGCCTACGGGGCGGGCCTGTGGTGGGGCGCGTGGCGCCACCGCACGGCCGCACCCCTGTGGCCGGACCTCTCCGGGAAGGGACCCGATGGCTGAGCACGCCGTGGTCCGGTCGGTCGCCGTCGGGCGCCCGGTCGAGATCGAGGGACCGAGGGGCCGACGCACCCTCACGGCCAGCGCCAAGACGGCCGTGGACGGCCCCGTCGCGGTCCTCGACGAGCACCTCGAGGGCGACGAGCAGGCCGACCCCGAGAGCCACGGCGGCCCGCACAAGGCGGTCTACGTCTACGCCGAGGAGGACGTGGCGTGGTGGCGCGAGGAGCTGGGCCGGGAGGTCGACCGACAGACCTTCGGGCAGAACCTCACCACCGCGGGTGTCGACCTGCGCGCGACGGTCGTCGGTGAGCGCTGGCGGATCGGGTCGGCGGAGTTCGAGGTCGCGCAGCCGCGCACCCCGTGCTTCAAGCTCGGCCTGCACTCCGGGGACCGGACGATGCCGCGCCGCTTCCTGACCGCCGTGCGCCCCGGGGCGTACCTGCGCGTCGTGACCCGGGGTCACGTCACCGCGGGCGACGCCGTCGAGGTCCTGCACCGGCCGGCCCACGGGGTCACGCTGGCCGAGGTCTTCACCGTCTACCACCACGAGCGGGAGCGGGCGGCGCGCCTCCTGGACGCCCCCGAACTGCCGCCCGCGTACGCCCACTGGGTGCACGAGCGAGGGGTGAAGGCCGGGTGAGGCTCACCTCTCCGATCGGAGGGGAGGAATTGCTGCCCGGGCCGCCCCATTTTGAACGACTCCATAGTGTGTCCGTCCGGTCACGGTCGTCCGGACGACGCAGCTGCGGTGTCATCTCTGGTTGGGTGTCCGCATCTTCGGATCAGGAGCGGACTCGCGTCCGGACCAGCGCGGAAAGCACCCCGGACGCACCCCGGCCGGGCGTTGCGCACAGACGATCTCGGGAGTGTGATGTGGCCGCCACCACGCTGACGGGCGTGGGGGCGTCGTCGCGTCGGACGGGTGATTCGTCCTCGTCCGTCACGACGGTCCCACCACCACGACGACGTGCTCGCCTGGGGAGTTCCGCGGACAGCGGGCTTGGGCGTGTAAGAGGAGTGAATCCATGGCACGCATCCGGACCACCGTCGACGGCCTCGTCTACGAGGACGACGTCGAGCCCCGCATGCTGCTCGTGCAGTACCTGAGGGAACGTCTCGGCAAGACCGGCACGGTGATCGGCTGCGACACCA
>NZ_JBVPVA010000064.1:0-3795 GCF_055612215.1 Actinomycetospora sp.
GAGGGCCCGCACCGCGTAGCCGGTGAGGGTCTCGACGCGCTCGCGGACGTTGCCGCGGACCGCTTCGACGGTCAGCGCGATCGGCGCCGGATAGGCGAGCGGGACCTCCAGGCGCAGGTCGACCTGGTCCCCGTACCCCGAGACCCGCGCGGTCGTCCCGGCCTCGCCGAGGCCGACGCCCACCACCCGCCGCTGCGTGCGCACCGTGCCGTCGCTGAGGTCCGCGGCGTGCTCGGCGATCCGGCGGACCACCGAGAAGGCGATCTCGAGGGTGCCGCGCTCCCCGGGGTCGTCGCCGGTCGGGAACCCGGCTCGAGACCCGGCTCGAGATCCGGCGACGGCACCGGACGCAGCGCCGGTCGCGGTCCCGGGCGGGACGACCGGGACCGGCGTGGTGGCGTCGGAGGACGGTTCGCTCATCGGTCGCGGCCGCGTCCGGTGAACTGGGTGAGGTCGAGCTCGCCGTCGAGCACGCGCCCGACGACCAGCCCGAGGATGCCCAGGACGAGGGCGATGAAGAAGCCGACGAGACCGCCCGCAGCGGCGGCGACGCCGAGGATGAGGCCGACGAACAGGCCGACCGTGGTGGCACTCATGGGATGGACCTCCTGGCGAGGGGCGGGTCGTGCGGGTCGTGCCGGGTTCGTGCGGGTGGAGCGGGTCAGACGACGCGGCGGTGGCGCACGGGGCGCAGCGGCGCCCGGCCGAGCCAGCGTCGCCCCGCGCGCAGGGTGCGGGGCAGGATCCGGCCGGAGACCGCGACGACCGGCACGTCGAGGCGGGGGTCGTCGTCGGGGATCGACCACGACGGCGCGGGCCGGGGTGCGGCGCCGCCGGCGTGGGCACCGGGGCCGGCGAGATCGCCGGCGACGGCCCCGAACGGCGAGCGGCCCGCCCGGAAGGCCTCTACCCCGCGACGGAAGGTCTCCGGGTCACCGCCGACGTCGGGGTGGTGCCGGCGCGCGAACGCCCGGAACCCGGCGGCCCCCGTCGTCGCGGCGTGCTCGTCCACCGTGGTCACGGCGCGCCCCCGGGCTCCACATCGGCCACGACGACGTCCACCCGCCGCGCACCGGTCTCGGCGGCGACGATCGCGCGCAGCGCGTCCGCCGTCGCGTGGACCCGGGCGCCCAGGCGCAGCACGACGCCGATCCGCGTGGGCTCCTCGCCCTCGCCGAGCACGACCCCGACCAGGCGGCGGCCCGGCAGGTAGGTCGCGATCGACCCGAAGGTGCCCCCGGAGAGGCGCACCACGTCGGGGTGGGCGAGGACCGCGTCCGCGACCCGCTGGGACAGCGAACCCCGCCCGGGTGCGGACGGGTCGTGCGGCGCGGTGGCGCGCACTCCGGGGGCCGCGGCGGGGATCGAGCCGGGCGTGCTCACTCGACCCGCGAGGTCGTCGCCGGGGCCGGCTCCGCGTCGTTGTCGTCGCCGGGCATGTGGATGTCGTTGACCGCGATGTTGACCTCGATCACCTCGAGGCCGGTCATCTGCTCGACGGCGCCGATGACGTTGCGGCGCACGGCCCGGGCCAGTTCGACGATCCCGGCGCCGTACTCGACGATGATGTCGAGGTCGATGGCCGCCTGCTTCTCGCCGACCTCGACCTGCACGCCCGCGGCCTGCGAGGTGCCGGTGCCGCCGGGGATGCGCTCGCGGATGGCACCGAAGGCGCGGGAGACCCCGCCGCCCATCGAGTACACGCCCGACACCTCGCGGGCGGCGATGCCCGCGATCTTCTGCACCACGCCGGACGCGATCGTCGTCTTGCCCTGGCCGGAATCGTCGGCGAGCCGCGATGGGTCGGCGCCGGTGCGGGGCTTCGCGGTCGCGGAGCCCGAGAGCGGCTGGTTGGAGACCGGCGGGACGGGGGAGTCCGAAGCGGACGTCATGGGAGGCGCTCCTCTGCGCTCGGGGTCAGGCTCGTGGCCGTTCTCGCAGTGTCCGTCACCGGGTGCCCAAGGTGTCGGATTCCGGCGCTGTCGTGCGTTCGCGCTCGCAGCGGCCACTGTTCGTAGGACACCCCGGCCGGGCGGATCGTCACGGCATGTCACCCGATCGGACTAGTAGGACCGTCCGTCGGGGGAGCCGCGGCGTCCCCGCGGGCCGTCCGGTACCGGAGCAGCAGCCCGTCGTCGTGGGCGAGGACGGACGCCAGCCGCATCCGGACCGGCCCGTCGCGCCCCGGCGGGCCGTCGAGGATGCGCCCCGGGCCGGCCCCCGCGAGCTGCGGCGCGAGGCTCAGGCACAGCTCGTCGACGCGGTCCGCGGCCGCGAACGAGCCGAACAGCGCCGGCCCACCCTCGCACAGCACGCGGTGCAGTCCCCGCTCCGCGAGCGCCGCCAGCACCGCCGCCGGGGTGACGTCGTCGCCGATCGCGACCACGTCCGCGCGGTCGCCGAACCGGGACCGCGCGGGCGCGGCCGCTGTCGTCGTGGTGAGCACCAGGGGCGGCACCGAGGTGTCGGTGAACAACGGGGCGTCCGGCTCGACCGACGCGCTCCCGGTCACCACCGCGACGGGCGGGACCTCGGCCTGCCCGCGGGCCCGCCGCCGGGCCCGCAGCTCCGGCGAGGTCCGCGCCCCCCGGTAGTCCTCGGCGCGCACCGTGCCCGCGCCGGCGACGACGACGTCGGCCAGCTCGCGGAGCAGCCCGAACACCGGCCGGTCCCCGGGCGCGTCCAGCCCCCCGGACAGTCCGCTCGCGGCGTCGCCGACGGCACCGTCGGCGCTGGCGACGAAGTTGACCCGCACGAACGGGCGCTGCAGCGCGTCGGGGTAGGCGTAGAGCCGGGCGAGCGCCGCCCGGCCGAGCTCGCCGGGCGGGCCGCCGGGAGGCCAGACGTGCCTCACCCCCCGTTCCGCCCCGCCTTCGCCTGCAGCTCGTCGATCGCCCGCGACGCCTCCGACTTGTTCAGCCCGGTCGGCGGCTCGACGCCCGCCTGCTGGGCGAGGGTCTCCAGGTAGCTGGCCTGGGGCCCGGTCATCGGCTCGTCGCCGGTGACCCACTGGTCGGTGGGCCGCTCCTGGCGGTCCGGGCTGCCGGCCGGGTCGGCGTCGGATCCCTGGAGCCGCTCGATCTCGTCGGACGCCTGGGCCTTCGTGAGGCCCTCGGGCACCTGCTCGCCCGCCTGGTGCGCGAGCGTCTCCAGGTAGCTGGCCTGCGGGCCCGTCATCGGCTCGTCGCCGGTGACCCAGTGCGCCGGATCCTTCTCCGCGGCCGAGCCGCCGCCCTGCGTCTTGACGCCGTGGGGGTCGGGCGTCGACGGGGGTGTGTCGGCCGTGTGACCTTGCGGGTCTTGGCCCGACGGCGTGTCGGGCGGCAGACTGTCTCGCGTGTCGGTCTCACTCATGATGGCTCCCGAGGTCGTGGCCGTCGTGGGTCGGACTGTTGCCCGTCCGGGCGATCCGATCGCGACGGGGCGCCACAGACGCGCCCTGCGCCACGGACACCGTGGCCGGCGGCCCGGGAACCCCGTGCGATCGAACACCCGTTCGAGACGATAGGGGCATACCCCGACAGCCAGGCCCCGATACCCGTCGGTCCCCGCAGATCGGGCTGCGGCGCGGACCGTCGGTGTCCGGGGCGTCGGGGGTGACCGGCGGGTTGCCGCGACGTGGCGATCAGCACGTCGTCGATCTCGTCAGGGGTCGTGCACTGGGGCCTCGACACCGTTAACGTCAGGTTGCTTCGGACCGCACCACGGAGCCGTCCGCCCTCGGGCCGGCGGACGGGACTCCGGCCCGACCGGGACGCCGTCCCTCGACTCCCGCTCCGGCCCACCCCCCTCGTG
>NZ_JBVPVA010000123.1:0-2314 GCF_055612215.1 Actinomycetospora sp.
ACGACGAGCGCACCCGCAGCGGGACGCCCTCGCGGCGCGCGTACTCCACCGCGCGCAGGTGCAGGACCTTCGCTCCGCAGGCCGCCATCTCGAGCATCTCCTCGTAGGTGATGGTCTCGAGGAGCTTGGCGTCGGGGACGATGCGCGGGTCGGCGGAGTAGACGCCGTCGACGTCGGTGTAGATCTCGCACACGTCGGCCTTCATGGCCGCCGCCATCGCGACGGCGGTGGTGTCCGAGCCGCCGCGGCCGAGCGTCGTGATCTCCTTCGAGTCCGCGCTCACGCCCTGGAAGCCGGCGACCAGCGCGATCCCGTCCTCGGCGAGCGCGGCGTGGATGCGCCCCGGCGTGACGTCGAGGATCCGGGCGTCGCCGTGCTTGCCCGTGGTGATCATCCCGGCCTGGGAGCCGGTGAACGACCGCGCCCGCCCGCCGAGGGCGTTGATCGCCATGGCCAGCAGCGCGTTGGAGATTCGCTCGCCCGAGGTCAGCAGCATGTCCAGCTCACGCGGCGGCGGGCTGGGGTGGACCTGGATCGCGAGGTCGGTCAGCTCGTCGGTGGTGTCGCCCATCGCGGAGGCGACCACGACGACGTCGTTGCCGTCCTTGCGGGTCCGCAGGATGCGTTCCGCGACGCGCTTGATGCGCTCCGCGGACTGGACGGACGACCCGCCGTACTTCTGGACGACGAGCGCCACCTCGACCGACCTCCGGCTCTCGGGTTCACGGGACCTCGGTCCGGCGACCCGAACCGGCCCTCCACCCTAGCCGAGCGCTCCCGGTGGTCCGGGCGACGCGGTGCGCGTCCGGGGTCAGGGGGCGAGCGCGTTGAGGACGCGCGCGATGATGATGCCGATGATCAGCCAGACCACCGCGGCGAGGCCGTAGTTCAGGATCACCTTGAGCGTCTCGCTGGCCGGCAGGAACAGGTCACCGATGCCGAGCGTGAGGTTGTTCGCCGCGTCGGCGAAGAACGTCGTGATGCCGTTCTGGGGGTTGGCCGAGGCCACCGTCAGCACGACGTGGATGACCAGGATCGCCGCGAAGATGACGGTGAGGATGCGGATCACCGAGGCGGCGAGCGTCAACGACTTGCTCGCGAGGGCCCGCAGGTCCTGCCCCGTGCTCGCCTTGCGCTGCTGGCCGGTCTCGGCGTCCTGCGACATGACGCAGATCATGGCACGTCCGCCTACTCGGTGGTAGTCGCCCCGTGACCAGCGGTCATCACGGTCGGGGGTCGGACCCGCAGCGGGTGTCGCCCAGGGTGCCGCTTGCCGTCGACGGGGCCGGTGGGTCTACCGTGATGGGCGATGTTCCGCGTGCTGCTCCTTCCCAGCCGCGGCGGGGCCTGACCGAGACCGGCTCCCCGCCGCGGGTGATGCGCGCTCGCCGGTCGCCCCGGGCCATCCACCCGGGATCCCCTGCACCGCCGCACGGAGATCACGAGCCATGAGCATGTCCACGTCGATGCCCGACGGACCCATCGGCGACATCCGCGACACCGTCGTCCATCCCGACGGAGTCATCCCCGCCGAGCAGCCGTTCTGGAACACGCAGCGTCCCAGCCGCATGCCGGTCCACCGCTACAAGCCGTTCGCCGACGTCGTCGAGAAGATCTCGGTCCCCGACCGCACCTGGCCCGACACGGTGATCACCAAGGCCCCGCTCTGGGGCGCGGTCGACCTGCGCGACGGCAACCAGGCGCTCATCGACCCGATGTCCCCCGCCCGCAAGCGCCGCATGTTCGACCTGCTGGTGCGCATGGGCTACAAGGAGATCGAGGTCGGCTTCCCGGCCGCGTCCCAGACCGACTTCGACTTCGTCCGCGAGATCATCACCCAGGACGCGGTCCCGGCCGACGTCCGGATCCAGGTCCTGACGCAGGCCCGGCCGGAGCTGATCTCGCGCACCTTCGCCTCGCTCGAGGGCGCGCACTCCGCGGTCGTCCACCTCTACAACTCGACGTCGATCCTGCAGCGCCGCGTCGTCTTCCGCTCCGACCGTGACGGCATCACGAAGATCGCCGTCGACGGCGCGAAGCTCGTCCGCGCGGAGGCCGAGAAGCGGCCCGGGACGGACTGGCGCTTCCAGTACTCGCCGGAGTCCTACACGGGCACCGAGCTCTCCTACGCCAAGGAGATCGTCGACGCGGTCGGCGACGTCTGGGAGCCCACCCCCGAGAAGCCGATGATCGTCAACCTGCCGGCGACGGTGGAGATGGCGACCCCGAACGTCTACGCGGACTCCATCGAGTGGATGCACCGCAACCTCGCCCGCCGCGACTCGATCATCCTGTCGCTGCACCCGCACAACGA
>NZ_JBVPVA010000204.1:0-5613 GCF_055612215.1 Actinomycetospora sp.
TTACCGCTCGACTTGCATGTGTTAAGCACGCCGCCAGCGTTCGTCCTGAGCCAGGATCAAACTCTCCAACAAAAACCGTTAGAAGAGAAAAACCAACTCTCCTGACAAAAACTAGCTACTCAAAGAAACCCCCAACCAAAAGGTCAGAGGCCAAAGCACACAAAACGTCAGCACACTGTTGAGTTCTCAAAGGACGACCACACGCGCTTCGCTCAGCCGTTTCCGGCGGAGTTCCTCGCGGTGATTCCCACTGTACCCGCTCGGTTCGGAGAGCTTGTCCGGGGGGTCCCGGTCCGGCTCGCCCGATCGGGCTGCGAGGAGGGTCCTCGGACTCGCGCCCGGTCCCGCTGCATCGCGTCTTCGACTGTACCCGACGTCCCGATGGACTCGGTCGGCCCCGGCCGTCCGCACTCGGTGCGTCCGTTCCCCGCGGGCGACGTCAACTATACCCACGCCCGGGATCGGCCCGACGCCGGCCCCCGCACGGGTCGAGGTGACGGAGCGCGCCGCGCGGGGTCCGACGGGAGCGACGCGGCGGTCCGGAGCGCCCCGGCGAGCCCCGGTGGCGCCGGTTACGCTCCGCTCGCGAGCCCCCGTAGCTCAGCTGGACAGAGCATGGGCCTTCTAATCCCGTGGTCGCAGGTTCGAGTCCTGCCGGGGGCACCCACCGCGGTGCTTCCGTCGTGACCGGGCTCCTCACCTCGTGCCCGGGACCCGGACCGGCGGCGACCGCAAGGCGTCGACGGCCGGGAGCAGGCACGCGAGCAGGTCCTCCCGGCTCGCGGCCTCGACGGCGGGCGAGCGCAGCACGTAACGCGCGATGGCCGTCCCCAGCGTGACGGCGACGACCAGCTCCCGTCGCAGGTCGGTGAGCGGGTCGGCGTCCGGTCCGCCCCCGGCGTCGTCGTCGAGGCCGGGAGGGTGGAACAGCCGGAGGGCCTCGCCCGCGACCTCGTCGTGGGTCAGCATCGTCCGCAGGGTGGATGCCACGCGCGCCGCTTGGGCGTCGAGGCCCTCGAAGGTGCGCCACAGGATCCGCTCGGTCCGCGTCTCCGCCGGCCCGTCAAGAGCCGAGGCCACGTCGAGGTCGATCGCCGTCGCTTCCCGGAACAGCTCGGTCTTGCTGCCGAAGTGCTGCATCACCAGGGCCGGGTCGTAACCGGCCCGGCGCGCGACCGCGCGGATCGTCGACTTCTCGAAGCCGTTCGCCGCGAACGTCTCGCGGGCCGCCTCCAGGATGGCGGCCCGGGTGCGGGCGCGCCGTTCCGCCCGGGTCGCCGGAACCGTCACGTCCCGGCCGGGGGCTCCGGTGCACGAGGTGACGCGGTCCCGGTCGGTCACGACGGCGTCTCCCCTCGCGAACGGCTGCCGAGCCTCGAGCAACGGGGCTCCTCCTACGGCCGTCGGTGCAGGTGGGAGCCCTTCGGAGACCGCTCGTCGCGGTCCGTGCCGACGACCGGGTCCGGCCATCGTCCGCCGTCCTGGACGCGCTCGCCCACCGCCGTTCGAGCGGACCGCCCACACCAGCTCCCGCCGCCCGAGGTGCGCCCGCGACAGCGCTTGTCCGGTCAGTCACACTGACGGGCGCCATCGGCGGGGCGTGCATCGTCCGATCGGCCCAGTCATCGAGGCGGAGGTCAGCATGGCGACGATGTCGTTCCGGGACTCGATGTTCCTGCTGGCGGAGTCGCGGGAACGGCCCACCCATGTCGGGTCACTGATGCTGTTCGACCGGCCCGAGGGCGCCGGCGAGGACTACCTCGGCGACCTGCACCGCAGCCTCGTCTCCGGCGACGTCGGGGTGGCCCGGGACTTCCGGCGCCGGGCGGTGCGGTCGGTGACCACCCTCGGGCAGTGGGCCTGGGCCGAGGAGGACGACCTCGACATCGAGTACCACGTCCGGCTCTCCGCGCTGCCGCGTCCCGGGCGCATCCGCGAGCTGCTCGAGCTGGTCTCCCGCCTGCACGGCAGCCTGCTCGACCGGCACCGGCCGCTGTGGGAGTTCCACCTCATCGAGGGCGTGGAGGGCGACCGCTTCGCCGTCTACTCCAAGATCCACCACGCGATGATGGACGGCGTCACCGCGATGCGGCACCTGCAGAAGGCGCTGTCGACCGACCCGGACGCCCGGGACATGGCGCCGTTCTGGGCCGTGGAGCGCCGCACGCGCCGCCAGGCCGGGTCGGAGCAGGAGCAGGGCGCCTCGGGTCCGCTCGCCGCCCTCGGCGGCGCCGTCCAGGGCGGCTGGCACGCCGTGGAGTCGGTGGCGAGCACGACGGCGAGCGCGCTGGCCGTCGGTCCGGCGCTCGCCTCGACCACCCTCAAGGGCATCACCGGCCACGACCTGGTGCTGCCGTTCGAGGCCCCGCCGACCATGTTCAACGTCCCGATCACGGGCGCGCGCCGCTTCGCCGCCGAATCGTGGTCGCTGAAGCGGATCCAGCGGGTCCGCGAGCGCACCGGCTCGACGATCAACGACGTCGTGCTGGCGATGTGCGCCGGCGCGCTGCGCTCCTACCTGCTCGACAACGACGGCCTGCCCGACTCGCAGCTCGTCGCCGCGCTCCCGGTCGCGCTCGGGAAGGGCGACCAGGGCGGCGGGAACCAGCTCGGCGCGATCCTCGTCGGGCTCGCCACCGAGGAGCCCGACCCCGCCGAGCGGCTGCGGCGCATCCAGGCCTCCGGGCGCGCCGCGAAGGACAACCTCGTCGACCGCGACCCGATGGTCACCGCGGCGCTGTCGATGGCCGTGGCGGCGCCGATCGGGCTGGGGAGCCTGCCCGGTTCCTCCGCGCTGCACCAGGGCTTCAACCTGATCATCTCGAACGTCCCCGGCCCGAAGGACCCGCTGTACTGGGAGGGCGCCCGCCTGGGCGGCATCTACCCGCTCTCGGTGCCGCTGGACGGGCAGGCCCTCAACATCACGGCGATGTCCTACGCCGACCACCTCGAGTTCGGCCTCACCGGCTGCCGGCGCAGCGTCCCGCGCCTGCAGCGGTTGCTGACCTTCCTCGAGGAGGCGCTGGTGGAGCTCGAGGAGGTCGCCGACGCGGCCGTCGAGGGGGAAGCCGAGGCCGGTGCCGTCCCCGCCGGGGAGCCCACGCCCGCGACCTGACGGCCGACCCCTCCGTCAGGGACGGAGTTCGTCGGCCACGTCGGCGAGGGCGTCGTGGACGCGGTCCAGCAGCGGGAGCCGGGCGGTGTAGACGTCCGCCGCGTCGGTCGGGGTGAGCACCTCGTCGAGGGCGACGTCGGCCGCGGCGTCGGCGAGGGCGTCGGGACCGGGAGGCAGGAGCCCGACGCCCTGCTGGCCCAGCAGGGCGGCCCCGTACGCCGAGCCCTGGTCGACCGCGGGGAAGCCGACCGGCATGCCCAGGGCATCGGTGAGCAGCTGCCGCCAGAAGGCGCTGCGCGCGAAGCCGCCGGTGGCGCGGACCTCGTCGACGGCGAGGCCCGCCTCCCGCATCGAGTCGAGGACCAGCCGCAGCTGCAGGCACACCCCCTCGAGCAGCGCCCGCACCACGTGCCCGGCGCCGTGTGCGCGGTGCAGGCCGACGAGGGCCCCGGCTCCGCGCGCGTCCCAGTGCGGCGCGCGTTCGGGCAGCAGGTGGGGCAGCGCCAGGAGGCCCTCCGCCCCCGCCGGCACCGCGGCGGCCGCGGCGAGCAGGTCCCCGACGTCGCCGCCGAGCGTCTCGCGGGCCCAGTCCAGCACCACGCCGCCGTTGGTGATCGCGCCCCCGACCACCCAGCGGTCCTCGGTGAGGCCGTAGCAGAACAGCCGGCCGCGGGGGTCGACCTCGGGCCGGTCGACCGTGACGCGCAGGGCGCCGCTCGTCCCGATCGAGCACGCCGCGACCCCGGGGCGCACGGCGCCGATCCCGAGGTTCGCCAACGGCCCGTCGGCGCCGCCGGCGACGACCGGGGTGCCGGCCGGGACGCCCCAGTCGTCGGTGCGCAGCCGGCCCACGACGTCGGTGGGCGCCACCAGCGTGCCGAGGTGTGCGGCGTCGACCCCGGCCAGGGACAGCGCCTCGTCGTCCCAGGTCCCGGAGGCGAGGTCGTAGAGCCCCGTGCCTGAAGCGCAGGACGTGTCGGTGACGCGGGCCCCCGTCGCGCGGGCCAGCACGAACTCCTTGCTGCCGCCCCAGGTGGCCGCGGCCGCGTGCAGGCTCGGGCGCTCACGCGCCAGCCAGGCCAGCTCGACCAGCGGGCTCATCGGGTGCAGCGGGGTCCCGGTGCGCCGGTGCAGCGCGAGGCCACCGGGAGCCCGGCGCAGCTCGGCCGCGACCGCGCTCGCGCGGGTGTCGGCCCAGGTGATCAGCGGGCCGAGCGGGTCGCCGCGGTCGTCGAGGGCCAACAGGCCGTGCATCGCCCCGCTGAAGGCCAGCGCCGCCACCTCGGTCCCGGCCGGCAGTGCGGCGACCGCCTCGCGGACCGCGTCGCCGACGGCGTCCCACACGGCCTCGGGGTCCTGCACCGCGGCGCCGGGCTCCGGCTCGGACAGGGCGTAACCGGCCTCCCCCGCGCCGAACGCCGTCGTCGACCCCACGGCGAACGCGACGGCCTTGGTCGCCGTGGTGCCGACGTCGACGCCGATCACGACCGGGCCGGACGGCGCCTCAGGCACCGGGACCGTCCGGGGATGACGGCCGGGTGACTGCGGGACCGGTCCACATCGTCGTCATGGTGGCCTCGTGACGATCGTGTGGCGACCCGGGCGCGGCCGATCGTCCACGCTGCAGGCTGTCGGAGGAGTGACCTACTCTCCGACGCGGAGGCGTCAGGGTTCCTGGTGGGCCCCGCGGTCTTCAACACCGACGTGGCCGGGTATCTCGGCCAGGCG
The DNA here is from genome assembly GCF_055612215.1 of Actinomycetospora sp. Lineage (NCBI taxonomy): Bacteria > Bacillati > Actinomycetota > Actinomycetes > Pseudonocardiales > Pseudonocardiaceae > Actinomycetospora > Actinomycetospora sp. Next base: position 4,844 of record NZ_JBVPVA010000204.1, read on the forward strand.
GGTTCGATTCCCGTCCGCCTCCGCCACATCCGTCCGACCTCCGGGGGACAGAACTCGATGGGTGCCCGCACCTGGCTCGGTGAGTGGCCGCTGTTCCGGCAGGCGACGGGCTCCGACCCGCTGGGCCGCGGGCACGCCGTCGAGAGTCCACGCACGAAGGCCCTCGGCCCGCGGACCGACACCGCCGACGAGGTGGTGAAGTCCGTGTGCCCCTACTGCGCAGTGGGCTGTGGGCAGAACATCTACGTGCGCGACGGGCGGGTCACCCAGATCGAGGGCGACCCCGACTCGCCGGTCTCCCGCGGCCGGCTCTGCCCGAAGGGCTCCGCGTCCACCTCGCTGGTCACCTCCCCGAGCCGCGTGACGACGGTGCGCTACCGCCGCCCGTACGGCACCGAGTGGGAGGACCTCGACCTCGACACGGCCGTCGACATGATCGCCGACCGCGTGATCGACGCCCGTCGCCGGGGCTGGCAGGACACCGACTCCGAGGGCCGCGTCCTGCGGCGCACGCTGGGCTTCTCGAGCCTGGGCGGCGCGACGCTGGACAACGAGGAGAACTACCTCATCAAGAAGCTGTTCATGGCGCTCGGCGCGATCCAGGTGGAGAACCAGGCGCGCATTTGACACAGCGCCACCGTCCCCGGTCTGGGGACCAGCTTCGGCCGCGGAGGGGCCTCGAACTTCCAGCAGGACCTGATCCACTCGGACTGCATCGTCATCGAGGGATCGAACATGGCGGAGGCCCACCCGGTGGGCTTCCAGTGGGT